>JBIIRX010000036.1:0-9271 GCA_044341315.1 Saccharimonadales bacterium (SeqCode) | reverse complement strand
GTCGTTGTGTAGCCTTCAATCCCGAAGAGGGTCTTCCATATGAGTTCAGTCTATTGCAATGTACTCATCATGAGTGCCAGCAGCCTATAGTTCAAATACGGGAAGATTTTGGACAGGGTTTTGATTCGGATACACCTGCTATTTATTATCCTGCGCCGCGTCGACTGAGTGCCGCTGTACCAGAACCACTCCGAAAAGCCTTTGACGAAGCACGTACATGCTTTGAGGCTAAGGCATACCAAGCCACTCTCGTCATGGTGCGCCGCACTCTCGAGGGCACATGTGCCGACCAAGGTTCAACTAAGCGCACTTTGGCTGCCAGCCTGAAAGATCTTCAAACGCAAGGCAAGATTGATGGTCTTCTTGCGGAATGGGCAGACCTGCTACGTGTAGCTGGTAACGAGGGCGCTCACTTCTCATTAACAGCCAATGTTTCTGCACAAGATGCAGAGGATGCTCTCGATTTTGCAGAAGCTTTGCTTGATCACCTATACGTCCTACGTGCGCGGTTCAATGCATTTGAAGGACGTAGGCAATCCTGATCTTGATTGGATAATAGAAAATAAAGAGTCATTTAAGTTACGTTGTTAATACGTTAGCTATATGATCATAGTTCTAACTTCGCACATTCTGCTGTACCAAAGTATAAATGCTGCAGTTTAGGCTCTGCTGTTTTCTATAACCCATTGCGCCATACCGTCAAAAACTTCATTGTATACAGACATAAGAAGCTCGTTCGGTTGCCATTCGTCATGCTTCTTGCGCTCCAGATACATTGAGACTCTAGTGCTCGTGTCGCTTAGACTGTCAAATTCTATGACAGTCTGCTGTACATCTGGCACTATTTCTACTACCTCATCATCGGTTGGCCTGGGTGCTGTGACAATTCTTTTGTGGGGTATTATCTCGGTAAATACCGCGCCAGTATTATGCTCGCCAACTGTGTGTCCGCCTGTATCTATACCGTGTTGTCGCCAAGTACCTCCTGGAACAAAATCATATTCCGTTACTACTGTCTGTTTCAGAGTTTTAGTTGACCACCATTGTGCCACAGTATCACCATTAGTCCAGGCATCCCATACCTTGGGCATAGGCGCATCTATTACCCGCTGTACTACTAGTATCTTGTTCTCGTTGCTCATTTGATTAATAGTATACCATTATCGTTACAAGTTAGAGGTGCTAAACAATGTCTAACTACCTTACGGGTGTATTAAACAGCTAAGCTCGTTCTAACTTTCACCAAAGTGCTGTACCAATTTCTATGTAACACTGAAATTATTTTGCTATATTTAAGGTATGAAATCTCCAGTCTTCATTTCTGGTAATCAAAATAAAATTGATTACTTATCAAAAACTCTTGGCATCGAATTAGAGCATCAAAAAATTGATCTTGATGAGATTCAGTCAAGTGATCCTAAAGTTGTTATTGAGCATAAGGTCAAACAGGCTTTTCAGATTGTAGACAAACCCGTTCTAGTGGAGGATACCTCATTAAGTTTTAATGCTCTCGACGGTTTACCGGGTCCATTTGTAAAGTTTTTTGTCGATGCAGAAAACGGATTAGAGAATATGTGTCGTATGGTTGACGGCTTTGAAGATAGGTCGGCTTTTGCGACAGTAATTTACGGCTATTATGATGGCCAATCTTTGCATTATTTTGAAGGTGGACTCGATGGAAAGATTGCCGATCACCCAAGAGGTGATGGTGGGTATGGCTGGGATAAGATTTTCGAGCCAAAGGGATACGGCGGGCTGACTCGTGCAGAATTATCAAAAGAACTGGATATCGAAACGTACAATAAACTACGCAATACAAAAGGGCTAATCGATTTTTTAAACAGTTAATTCGGCTCTAACTTTACTAAGAATGCTGTACCAATTTCGTTATACATAGAAATTATTTACATCTGATACTATTAATTTATGAAGAAAGAGATTGAAGCTAAATTCGTTAATATCAATATTGATGATATTCGTTCAAGGCTCACGGAGCTAGGGGCGATACTTATCCAACCAATGCGAGACATGCAGCGAGTTACAATCGACACCCCTGAATTAAAAAAGAAAGACGCTTTTGTTCGTATCCGCAACGAAGGCGACAAAACAACAATTACTTACAAACAATTCAATTCACTGTCTATTGATGGGGTGAAAGAAGTTGAGATAACGGTAGACGATTTCGATACTGCGGTTACCTTGTTTAAAGAAGCTGGCCTTGCTTACGGCTCGTTACAAGAATCAAGGCGGGAAACATGGAAATTAGACGAAGTTGAGATTGTTATCGACGAGTGGCCTTGGTTAAACCCGTATATCGAGATAGAGGCGCCATCTGAAGATTTAGTTATTTCGACTAGCGAGAAGCTGGGATTTAATTGGGATGATGCGATTTTTGGAGACGTGATGGCTGCGTATCGAGTGCAATATCCTCACTTGGGATTGAACGATACGGTGGGGAATTTACCAGAAGTACGTTTTAGTGATCCTCTTCCTAATTTATTGAAGAGCTAGCCTCGTTCTAACTTCGCCCAAAATGCTGTACCACATTGATATGGTATGGACCATAAGTCTCCTTTTGGAGGCTTTTTGTTATTATAAAGACACATGACCAAACTAAACGAACAAGATTTTTACGGGAAGTACATTTTGCCTGCATTTGGTGTTGACGTGACAGATATTGAATGGCAGCATAATCACCGGCTGGTGAAAGAAAACCCCTATAGCTTTTACGAAGAAGATGTTTTTAGGAATGCGGCAGGAGATTGGGCCTTATTTCATACTTTCGAGTATCAACAGCCAGAGATCGTCGCTCAGATATTGCGTGATATAACGTACCCGATTGAGAGATTTGTCAAACCGGTTGATAAGCAAGATAGCTCGCACCCATTTAGCTATTATTTCAATGCAAAAGTGACTTATGTCGACTATCCATCAGCTTATTACTACTTGCTACATGTGACGACCAGAGAAGAGTGGGATGCGCACATCGTGAAGGAAAATGCAGTTATTGCTGAATGGGAGCAGCAAGATAAAGATTTTGAGGAGAAGTACAAAGATTTATTGTAGATAAGTCTAACCCTATCAAGTATTGTGTACCGTTTTTCGTTATACATAGAAATATTTCATCTTTGTTAAAATAGGTGGATGAACAATTCGCACAATACAAAAATTCATATTATCTCACAGCATATTGAACGCTTCTTCAAAAATAAAAAACCGTTTAGGGTTTTTCATGGTAGTACTAACTCAACGAGGGTCCTTACTTTCAAGGAAGATGAGATGATAGATGTTTCGAATCTTAATGAGATCCTATCAATCGATGTTGAGAATAAAACTGCTATTGTCGAGCCAAATGTACAAATGGACACTTTAGCGAAAGCGACCTTACGACATGGCCTTATTCCTCCTATTGTTATGGAATTTCCGGGTATTACGGTGGGCGGTGCAATTCAGGGTAATGGGGGAGAAAGCAGCTCGTTTAAATGGGGTGCTTTTAATCAAACCTTCAATTGGTATGAAGTGATTACGCCTGATGGTACGGTTCTAAAAACGTCGCCAACACAAGACAGTGATTTATATCATGCGATCCCTGGATCAGCGGGAACGCTCGCAGTACTTACTGCCGCAGAGATTACATTGATTCCTGCAAAGAAATACGTTGAGCTTACGTACATTCCGGTACATTCATTTGTAGAAGCGAAGCATACACTCGAAACATTGAGTGCTCAAGCGTTGGATTTTCTTGACGGCATTATGTTTTCAAAAACAAACGGCGTTATTATCGCAGGTTCATTCAGCAATACACCTACCAACATACAGCGATTTAGTCGCGCACACGACCAATGGTATTACCTGCATGTCGAAGAAATATTGGATAAGCAGCCTGAAGGGTGGACAGAAAGCGTACCTATTAAAGATTATCTTTTTCGCTATGACCGAGGTGCCTTTTGGGTTGGGAGGTTTGCGTTTAAAATGTTTAACGTGCCCTATACACGGTTCATGCGGTGGGTGCTCAATCCGATTCTCCATACCAGAAAGCTCTATCAGGCCTTACAAGAAAGTGGCGCGTCTCAACAGCATGTCGTTCAAGATCTCGTGCTCCCCGCAGATAGGTTTGTCGAGTTTGCGGAGTTCATAGACAAAAAGCTGCATACATACCCACTTTGGCTCTGTCCAATGCTTGTAGATACGACCGCGCCGTTCCAACTGAATAATCTTAATACGAAATCCATCATCAATGTAGGCGTATGGGGCGCAAGTATACCTGATTATGATGAGTTCATTAAGGCGAATAGACTGATTGAGGCGAAAGTTTTAGAAGTCGGCGGCAAGAAGTGGTCATATGCGCACTCGTATTTCACTGAAAATGAATTTTGGAGTATGTATGATAAAAAACACTATGATGCAGTGCGTAAGAAATATTTCGCAACGATGCTCCCAACCATCTATGACAAAATAACAGTAAAATCACGCCACCCTATTGAAAAGAAGAAGGCAGTACTAAAAACGCTGTTTGGTTTGGCAAAGTTAAAAGTTGAGAAGTAAGCCAGTTGTAACTTCTGCGTCAAATCAGTACCATACGACTATGGATATCAATAACCCTTTCGAAACATTTGAAACATCAGCCTTTAGGCTCGAAGCATTACCGCAGTACCTTGTCGAAAAAGAAAAAGCATCATACCTTGCATTCAAAACTTCGGGTGATAAACCAACGTATTTCAATCGTGAGTGGAGCGAATTAGTAGCTCGACATGTTAAGGCTGGAAGGAGTATGCGACGACTTCGTTTGCTTTCTGATGAGCTTACCGATTACGAAAGGTTTGAGACGCAAGTATATAGCGGGCTCAGCGCCGGAGAGGAGATTCGTGCGAACCTAAGGAGTCAGTACGCCGAAGCATATCGGTATGATTTTTGGCTTTTTGATAATCGTTGGATTGCGGAAGTGAAGTACGAGGAAGACGGAACGTTTGTAGCGTTTGAAACCAGGGAAGCATCGAAGAAAGAACTGGCATATGCAGAATACTGGATTGAAGTATTTGACCAATCTGAATTTCTGGATGCCTACTTAGGTCGTGAACCGCATTGTTAACGAGATGTAAGTCTTAATGATATAAGGGTAAACCTATGTTAAAAGGGGTGATTTATATGAACGAGCGCCATCCACCTGAAGTAAGAACATCGTACATCCACATCCAGGCCCGGGTTGCAGGTATACCCGCGCTCGTGCAGGTCGCATTTCCACCAGTCATCGCAAAATTAAAGTCACGAACACCGCTTGATTCCGTTATGTAGTAGCCCTTAGCTGTAGTTGTTTTACTCCAAGCGATAATGGCAAACTGGTTTCTGTCTGGCGCGTTCGTACAGTATACCAAATTGATGTTTGTGCCTGTAGTGAAATATGATCCACGTGAAGCTTTAAAGCCTTCAAGAGCTGATGCAACCTCTGACGGGTTATTCGTATCAGGATAAGCACCCTTGTCGACGTAATACATGCCTAGCTTTTTTGCCATATTGAGGAGGTCGTTTTGTACGGCTGTGTCGTTTGCTCGAGCGGATATGCCATTGAAAGAAGCAATAGTAATTACTGCGAGGACGGCGATTACGACAACTACAATTAATAGTTCAACAATAGTGAATCCATTATTTGTATTTTTGTTAAAAAGCATATGCTTATAATACAATATGGGCTATGTTGTATCTAGGTACATGTTTGAAAAGTAAAATTCCATAGGAAACGCCCGCACAATCTTTCGATGTGCGGGCTGAATCCGGAGGCTTCTAGCGTAGCAATGAGCGCCTTCGTGGAGGAGAGTGCTCACGTGCGAAGCCGCTGATGTATACGAACTCCATCAATATGAAACCGGTCATGAGCGCTGCCCACGAGAGCAGATGGTCGCGGCCTGCACCTAATGCTCCAAAGGCACACCCTATGGACACGAATGCCATAAGTGTGAAGCTGGCGATGAGTTTCAGGAGCCGCAATGAGCGGTGAGCATGCTGTAACAGTACGATATCTTTGAGCGATGTCATTGCACTTCCTTGCTATGAGCCGTCACGGACATAAACAGTATGACACATACATACTATCTCCCAAATAGGCTATGCTTAAAATCATTGAAATGCTGTACTATGGGGAAGAATGAACTCGCACAAAAACCATATATCTGCACATGAGTGCCAATGCGACCCTATAATCGGTGAGTGCCACTGCGCTCATGCGCATGGCCACTCACATAACGCATCAAAAGCTGGATGGAAGCAGTACCGGCTGCTGTTGATTGCACTTATAGGAATAACACTGTTTGCTTCGGGCATGGTAGTGACGAGCGGTTTTTTCGAGCTCCACTATTTCATGCAGTATTTTATGGCGGGATACTTCTTGGTGTTCGGTGCCATGCAGGCGATCTCACTTAAAAAATCAGCGAAGATGTTTCAGCAGTACGATGTCATCGCACGAAAAGTTCCACTGTATGGGTACGCCTATCCATTTATAGAATTGGCCCTAGGGTTGGCATATCTTTTTTGGCTTTCGCCGATCATTACTAATCTTGTAGCGGCAACGGTGTTATTCTTTACAGTCATCGGTGTTATTGGCGTCATGGAACAGAAAAAGAAGGTGCGCTGTGGCTGCCTTGGGAATGCAATGAATGTTTCGGTTGGGTGGGTAACGCTGGTAGAAAATGCAGGTATGTTTATTATGGCTTTTGGAATGTTGATCTATTTCTTTGCAACCTACACCCCAAATGGCTCGGTGGAACCCTCTACAAATCGTCAGCACCGTCACAGGAGTTTATAAGAATTAATACGGTATACTAAGGTGATGAATGATTCAATTCCTCCTCGTTTGCAGTATCTTGCCGGTATGTCCTGGCGTATCCTAGCTGTTTTAGGGCTCATTGCAGTGTTTATTTTTATGGTAATGCAACTCAGTATCATTGTGATTCCGTTTTTGGTAGCAATCCTAATTACGGCTCTCTTGTATCCGGCTGTTCAGTGGCTTGTCAGCAAGGGGGTAAAACGTGGTCTTGCGGTGGCTATGAGCCTTGTAGGGCTGATAGTGGTTATTGCGGGGATGCTCTTCTTAGTGACAACGCAAATTCGGAGCGCCTATCCAGAGCTTCGCGACCGCTTTGGGGTGTTCTTGAATGAAGGGAAAGCTGTGTTATCCAGAGAGCCGTTTAACATTGATACGCAGAACCTCAGTGATATTACGCAGCAAGCTATTAGCTATGCACAAGCAAACTCATCAACGCTTCTTTCGGGATTGTCATCTGCAGGCTCAACGGCGGGGCATATTGGTGCAGGTATATTCCTAGCATTTTTCGCTGTCATTTTTCTATTAATTGACGGCAAGAACATATGGCGCTGGGTAGCAAACCTATTCCCACGGGCAAACCGAACCAAATTCCTCGAAGCGGGCAACAAAGGGTGGCGCACGCTCATCGGTTTTGTTAAATCGCAGGTTGCCGTAGCTGGCGTCGATGCGGTTGGTATTGGGCTTGGTGCGTTATTACTCCAGGTACCGCTGGCAATCCCAATTGCCGTCATGGTATTCCTCGGCTCGTTCATTCCAGTTGTCGGTGCGGTTGTTACGGGGCTTCTTGCAGTCGTGCTTGCGCTGATCTTTAATGGGTGGCTTGCAGCGCTCTTAATGCTCGGCGTGGTGCTCTTAGTGCAGTTTGCTGAGGGGCATATTTTGCAACCATTCTTAATTGGTAAAGCGGTAAAAATTCATCCACTCGCAATTGTTTTTGCTGTCGCTATCGGCACCCTGCTCGCTGGTATTCCTGGTGCATTGTTCGCTGTTCCAACGGTCGCTGTGTTAAATGTTATGATTAGTCACTTGCTGGGGCGTACCACCCAAACTGAACCAAAACAAGTATAGCTATAAGCCAGTTGTCAGATGGGAGTGATAGAGTGTAAAAATAATACGAGGAATATTATGAATCGCCACTATAAAGAAGGAAAAATTCATCCAGCACTTGCGACAATACTCGTGA
Organism: Saccharimonadales bacterium (SeqCode); assembly: GCA_044341315.1. GTDB lineage: Bacteria > Patescibacteriota > Saccharimonadia > Saccharimonadales > Saccharimonadaceae > Microsaccharimonas. The sequence goes on along the minus strand of JBIIRX010000036.1, from coordinate 1,271 downwards.
TTGTTTTGGTGGGTATCGTAGCAAGTGTTGCCATTACGGTACAAACAAATAATGATCGTACGATGAATCAGTCACAAGCTACAAATAATACCTCGACGCCTACCACTACCGACACGAGCGCATACAAAGATGGTACCTATAGTGCAACTGGTTCGTATCTTACGCCGGGCGGCCGTGAATCAATTGAACTCACCGTTACTATTGCAAATGGTGTTATTACTACGACCCAACTGAAAGAAAACGCCAGCGACCGAGACGCTGAAGAGTACCAGGCAGCGTTTGCAGGATCGTACCAAGAACTCGTCGTTGGTAAAAAAGTGGGCGAGGTGTCACTCTCACGTGTGGCCGGCTCATCGCTTACTTCCAATGGCTTCAATGAAGCATTACGCCAAATCAAGCAAGATGCCAAAGCCTAGCTATTTCTTTGAAGCAATCGGCACTCACTTTGAAATAGTCACACGTGTGACGCTAACCGAACACGTAAAAGAAGAAATTCAGCAGCTGATTCAACAATTTGACGGCTATTTTTCACGCTTTCGCGTTGACTCAGTGGCGCATAAAATGGCAAAGGAACCAGGGGTTTACCTACTGCCTAAAGGATCTCAGCGTCTTTTTAAGCTGTATGAATCATTGTATCGATTAACTCGAGGTAAAATGACGCCGTTGATTGGTGCTTCACTCGAAGCTAGCGTACAGCTTTACACGCAAAGATCCCGTTACAGCACCCGAGTATGATGTGATAGCACACCGCGATGGCTTAGCATTCACGCTTGAGGCACCGGCACTGCTCGATATTGGTGCGGCCGGAAAGGGTTACTTGATAGACCACATAGCAGCGCTTCTCGAGACCAACGCAATTCGTGAGTACATAATTGATGGCAGCGGGGACATCATAACGAAAGGTGATATTTCAGAGGTGGTTGGGCTTGAAGACCCACTGAATACCGACTCTGTTATTGGGGAAATTGATCTTCAGAATGAGGCACTCTGCGCCTCAGCGGTCAATCGGCGCGCATGGGGTGAGGGGATGCATCACATTATTGACCCTGAAACTGGAGAACCGAGCCGTCAGGTGATTGCTACCTGGGTAATCACTGACTCGGCAATGGTTGCCGACGGGCTTGCGACCGCCCTCTTTTTTACTGATCCACACCGCTTGGAAACGGAGTATACTTATGAATATATGCGTATTAAAGCCGATCATTCAATTGAATATTCACGTCGTTTCGAGGCGGCATTGTATAAGGGATAATATGGAAACGCTGCGCTCA
>JBIIRX010000059.1:0-5470 GCA_044341315.1 Saccharimonadales bacterium (SeqCode) | reverse complement strand
ATGTACCCGGGACTTCTCTTTGGACTCATGGGTATCTGGGTCGTTGCACTGCTCTTTAGTTTTGTCGGTATTCTGAGCTTTAACCCCCTGGCTATGATTGTTAGTTTGGCGGTACTTGTTGTCACAACGGGTATGTCGAGCTGGCTGGTGGGGGCATTGTTTGGGGTGCGGTCTCATGGGCTGTCATCATTCATTACTGGTTTTATATTGGCATTTTTGTTTACCCCAACGCTGAGCGTAGCGGGACTCTTAGCCCTAGCGGTTGTTGGATTAGTTGCAGGAGCCTCGAAATACATTGTCGCATTTCGCGGCAGGCATATGTTTAACCCAGCAGCATTCGGGGCTTTTTTCGTATCAATTGTTGGGCTTGGTTCGGCATCGTGGTGGGTGGCAACCCAGTATGCCCTGGTTGGGACATTCCTTGTCGTATCAATAAGCTTGCTACTCGTATACTTTATGGCTAACGGCCTTGCCTTTACAGACAGTGCAGTACTGCTCCTATCGTGGCCTGTCTTCTTTTTCGCAGGTATCATGCTGACTGAACCGCTGACCTTACCTTCGAAGCAATGGCACCTCTACGCTGAGGCGGTGCTTGTGGCGGTGCTTTTCGCGGTACCGATCAGCATTGGTACGTTCGAAACGTCCCCAATCATTGCGTTGCTTGTTGGCAACCTCTTTGCAGCGATTGTGTCGAATAGGCGAAAAGTATTACTAAAATTCGTGAAGCGTCGTCGCCTGACGCCAACAGTGGATGAGCTTATATTTAAATCTGCACACCCCGTATCATTTCAGCCGGGGCAATATATGGAGCTTTCACTACCGCTGCGGCGCCAGGATTTAAGGGGTGAACGACGAATGTTCAGTATTACCTCGGTCCCTAATACGAATGAAGTAACCTTTGGAGTGAAGTATAGTATACCTTCCAGCGCATTTAAGGAGGCGCTGCGATCACTGAAGCCGCGTGATGCAGTGAGCGTCGCAACTATTTCTGGTGACTTCGTCCTTCCTCGAGATACATCACAAAAAATAGTCCTTGTGGCTGGTGGTATTGGAGTTACGCCGTTTATAAGCCAGCTCAAAACATATGTCGCTCAAGAGCAGGCGAGGGATATCGTGCTCATTTACGCCGTTCGTTCAATGAGCGAACTTGCGTACCGCGACGAACTCGAGCGCCTAGGCGTTGCGGTCATAGTAGTTAGCCCAGATGTCCCAAAGAAATTTCCGAAGCAGTGGAGGCATATTACAGCCGCACGCCTTGACGAGAAAATTATTGCTTCAGCTGTAACGGATATTAAGAACCGTCATGCATACGTCTCTGGCTCGCCGACGTTCGTACAAACACTGCGCCGTGATCTAAAACGAGCCGGTGTACGCACGGTACGAACCGACTCGTTTGTGGGCTATTAGTTATTCAGTAATATCACGAATGATAGTAATTTTCGCACCAAGCCTATTCAATCGGTTCGCAAGATCTTCGTAACCACGATTAATTGAGTAGACATTTCGTAGTACAGAAACTCCAGGAGCGGCCAGCATACCAAGCAGAATCACTACTGCTGGACGAAGTGCTGGTGGTGTTACGATTTCCGCAGGCTTCCATTTGGTTGGTCCTTCGACGTATATACGGTGAGGGTCAAGCAGCTCAACTTTCGCGTTGAGTTTTGAAAGCTCCGTAAGGTAAATGGCCCGGTTTTCGTAGACCCAGTCGTGGATGAGTGTGCGACCTTCGGCGGTAGCGGCGATAATGGCGAAGAAAGGCAAGTTATCGATATTGAGTCCAGGGAAGGGAAGGGGGTGGATTTTATCAACTGATGCATGCAGGGTACTTTTCTTTGTAGTAATATCAACCAGGCGTGCTTTGCCATTCAGGGCCGTGTATTCGTCAGAGAGTTCGTATTCAAAGCCCATATTCTCAAGGAACTTCAACTCAATTTCTAAGAACTCGATTGGTGCCCGCTCGATAGTAATTTCGGACTGCGTAACAATAGCTGCGGCAATAAAGCTCATTGCTTCAATTGGGTCTTCGGCTGGTGCATATTCAACATTGACATTAATGTCGCGCTTACCGTGAACGACGAGCGTTGTTGAGCCGATTCCTTCAATGGTTACTCCAAGTTTTTGAAGGTAAAAACACAGATCTTGAATCATGTAGTTTGGGCTGGCGTTGCGGATAGTCGTGACGCCGTCATTGAGCGCTGCTGCCATAAGAATATTTTCAGTAACGGTATCCCCGCGCTCAGAAAGAACAATTGCTCGCTCTGGCTTTACGGGTTTGGCGGTTACTTTATATGTATCGGTCGTTGTTTCAACCGATAGGCCAAATGGTTCGAGCCCGCTCAGGTGCGGCTCAACAGTTCGCTCACCGAGGCTACAGCCGCCAGCAAACGGTATTTCAAACGAATCATATTGGTGGAGTAATGGACCGAGGAACATAATTATACTTCGGGTGCGCTCTGCTGCGGCGCTATCCATTTCCTCAAGCTTCAAACGTGCGGGCGGGGTGATTTCAAGGTCACTCTCATTAAACCAACGGGTTTTTACGCCAATACTATTGAGGACTTCAATAATTCGGTTTACCTCTTCAATACGGGCAACTTGCCGAAGCGTTGTCGTCCCACGGTTAAGGAGGCTGGCGCAGAGGAGTGCAACCGCAGCGTTCTTACTTGTCTTGGTAACGATACGACCTGAGAGTTCGTGTCCACCATTGACGCGGAAATTGATCGTTCCTGGTTGATTAAGGCTGACGATTTGGCTTGAAAGGACATCGCTAATACGGCCAAGCATATCAAGGCTGATATTCTGGCCGCCCTTTTCAATACGGTTGATGGCGCTTTGGCTTGTGCCGAGCTCTTTGGCAAGATCAGCTTGGGTCATTCCCCGAGACTGGCGAGTTTCTTGAATAAATAGTCCAATTTTCGATGCGTAATTCTTAGAATCCATACTGCTTATTTTATATCATTTGTGATATAAATTCAAGTTTATGAGCAAAATGTACTATAATAGAAAGGAATAAGGAGTGACCTAATGAGTGATGAGACCCCTGTACAACGACCAATGCCGGTCAACGATCCGCAAATTGCCTCGCTCATTGCGGGTGAAGCGAAGCGACAGCACGATGTCATTGAGTTGATACCTAGTGAAAATTATGTGAGTGACGATGTCCTGGCGGCGCTTGGGAGCGTGCTCACTAATAAGTACGCAGAAGGTTATCCGGGCCGACGGTATTACGGTGGCCAAGCATTTACCGACCAAATCGAGCAACTCGCGATAGACCGTGCCAAGGAGCTATTCCGCGCTGACCATGCCAATGTGCAACCCCATTCTGGTGCACCGGCGAATGAAGCGGTCTATAGTGCGTGGCTCGAAACCGGCGACACCGTGCTTGCGATGGACTTAGGTCATGGTGGGCACTTAACCCACGGCGCACCTGTTACCCGTAGTGCGAAGCAGTACAATTTCGTTCGCTATAAAATGAAAGACCCATCAACGGGAGAAATTGATTATGACGAACTACGAGAACTTGCACAGGCGCACAAGCCAAAAATTATTCTCGCTGGCTACTCGGCATACCCCGGAACACTTGATTACGCCAAGTTTGTGGAAATTGGTGCTGAGGTGGGTGCGTTATTGATGGCCGATATGTCTCATATTGCCGGTTTAATTGCCGCTGGTGTTGCCGACAATCCACTCGATTTCGGGTTCCACGTCATGACAACAACAACCCACAAAACACTGCGCGGACCGCGTGGAGGGGTGATTCTGTCTAAAGGAATTGTGGGCAATCCACTAAAAGCGCCGGAGAAGACACTTGAGAATATCCCAACCTTGATAGACAGGGCGGTATTCCCGGGGCTACAAGGCGGTCCGCACATGCACACCATTGCCGCAAAAGCGATTGCCTTCCGAGAGGCGATGCAGCCAGCCTTCAAAGACTATGCGGTGCAGGTGTTGAAAAATGCCCAGGTGCTTGCGACCGAACTACAAGCGGGCGGTTTACAATTGGTGACGGGTGGGACGAAGAACCATCTTATTCTGGCGAATGTATATGAGAGCTTTGGTATTGATGGCAAAGAAGCTCAGGAGCGTCTTGAGAAAGCAGGGATTACCGTAAATGCAAACTCTGTGCCAGACGACCCGTTACCACCGTATCGTCCAAGCGGCATTCGCCTCGGTACCCCAGCTATTACCACCCGCGGTGCAACTGAGGCTGATATGCAGTCGATTGCTCAAAAAATTATAGCGGTCTTGAAAGAAGCCTAAACACAGGGGTAATAAAAATATCCAGCGCGAGGCTGGATATTTTATTGAGTTACATAGACTAGTTCAACGCAGCGAGGTTAGTTCCGCAGTTTGTACCGAGGTCGACGTTCGTAAGTTGGCCAGAGGTTTTCTCGTAGTCGTAGTAAACAATACGCGCACCCGTTACATTTGTAGCTGAGAGTGTTGCCGTGTCTGATTTACACGCCATGACACGTACATATTTCGTACCTTTTGTTGCTTCAGTTGATGGAGTTGGGTCACCAGTCGTTGTATTTACTGTACCTGTACCAAATGAGGCTGATGCAAGGGTGTATGACTGTCCGGTTGCAGTCAACTCAGATATCGCGATTGGGTAGCGACCTTGCTCAGCTGCGTACAATTCGATCTTCTTTTGTACCGTAGAAGCTGTCGATTTTGCTGATGAAGCGTTGGCACGGTTGGTAATGTTGTTGTATGAAACAATCGTGATAGCTGCCAAGATAGCGATAACAACCACAACAATCAAGAGCTCAACGATAGTGAAACCGCGTTCTTGGTTAGTTAGTTTGATGTTTGTGAGACTCATGATGAGCTGCCCCCTATTTTTATGAAACTAGTTAGTTATTCTGTCAGAATTTTACCCTTAATTTGCCATAAGCGCAAGCGTTATTTATTGGTTCTTGCTAGTCACCATCTGCACTGTATTGGTAGCTTCGAGCCGGTAGTAAAGATTATATTTGCGACATTCTTGTGCTTCAGTCGTACACAGCGCCCAACCCGAGCCGTTTGCTTGAAGTGGTTGGTACACGTATTGGCCTGTAGTGGGAAGTGGCGTGACACCCGTGATCGATTGAATTTCGTTTGTAGCGGCTATGAACGATGTGCTAGCATTGGTGGCATTTGGTGCGGTAGCTGCCTTAGGGTCGACGTCGCGAAGAATACTCCGCAGTGTTGCCTCATTGCCAGCGATGACGGTTGAAGGGTACCGGCCAGCGGCGGTAGCGGCACCAGTCGCACCGGTACGATAGAACGATTCGAGATTCGCTGACAGGGCGTCAATATCGGCCTTGCGTTCGGCGTCACGGGCGTTGGTTTGTGAGTTCGAAATGCCAGCGACTGCCAGTGTAAGGAGCACGCCCATGATTGCAATAACAATAACAATTTCGACAAGTGTAAACCCACGCCTATACATGTGCTTAGCATAAGCGTTTTTAAAAATGAACGCAAGACG
>JBIIRX010000029.1:0-11507 GCA_044341315.1 Saccharimonadales bacterium (SeqCode) | reverse complement strand
GATCGCGAACAGTCCCAACGATCTGTTCACGGGCTGCAGCTAAGTCGGCATATCCGGCTGCCGATTCGTTAATCAATACAAGACAGTTTTTTTCATTAACCCGAAAGCCGTGAATCACTTGGTTTTTAAAGCCAGCTTTTTCAATGAGCCATCCGGTCGGTATTTTATAGGTGCCGTTGCCCATATCATACGATTTTACATCGCTATATTGTTTTTGAATGTCATCCAGTTGCCACTGTTCAACAATGACGTTTTTAAAGAAAGAGCCGGCACTTGGCTTCACAGCGGGATCGGGGAGTTTATCAGTACGGATTGCTATTACTGCTTCACGAACAATCTCGTGTGTAAAAATACTTATTGCGTGAGCATCAAAGTAGGCTTGAAGCGATTCGTAAAACGGTGGGCGAGGCGGAGACTTCGACAGTTTAACGGTTATACTGGTAATAATATAGCGTCCTTCTTGGCTACCACGAAAAATACTATGGCGATACGAAAAGCCACATTCTTCGTTAGTGAGCGTGACGAAGCTATCGGTTGTGGTGTCATACGCTTCAAGAGATTGTAAAACGTCGGCAATTTCTTGGCCGTACGCGCCAACATTTTGCACAGGAGCGGCACCGATCGTTCCCGGGATGGCCGACATTGCTTCCATCCCAGTGAGGCGAAGCTCGACGGTTCGCTCGACAATTTCATCCCAATTTTCCCCAGCACCTATTGTAATGGTCGTACTGTACAGATCGTCAGCAACGATAGCGAACCCCGGGATACGCATGCGCATTACCAAGCCATTGTAGCCTTCATCGCGGGCAATTAGGTTACTCCCGCCACCGATAACGAACCATGGAATGTTTTTCGCTGAGGCATTTCGACAGGCGAGCTGCACTTCCTCAGGTGTGTGAATTTCGGTAAAAAAGCGAGCTGGGCCGCCCAGGCGCATAGTCGTAAGGTTCTTGAGGGGGATGTGCGTGCGGATGTCCATAGATGCTTTCATTATAGCTTTATCAAAAATATTATGCTACAATTACCTCTGTACTTTTCGCTGCGAAGCGTAAAACGTGCGCACCCGTAGCTCAGTGGATTAGAGCACTGGTCTTCGGAACCAGGTGTCGCAAGTTCGAATCTTGCCGGGTGTACCATATTGATTTATTATACCTAATATGCTATACTAATACTTAAGTATTAGTCAAAGCGTCGTCATTCGGAAAAAGATGCTAGCACCTTTTTCTCTCATTGACTAGCTTTATAATAAAGTTATATGGGTCAGTAGCTCAGCTGGTTAGAGCGTCTGCCTCTTAAGCAGAATGTCGTGGGTTCAAGTCCCACCTGACCCTCCAAAGAAAAACACCGTTTGTACAACGGTGTTTTTCTTTATTTATGCCTTCTACAAACTAACAGTTTGCGGCGCCTGCTCAGACTCATTCCAGGTAGATCGATCGAAGGCGAGCCAGATAAACCAGACGTACGGGAAGAAAATGGCCCAAAGTACAAATTCACCACCTTTACCAAGCTTCTTGCCAACATGGTACTGCGCAATAAACATAAATACAGCTGCTGCAATATTCACAATCGGTACGAGTGAAAGTATCGACCAGTAGCCTTTTTGTCCACCAAGTTCGAGCAGCTTCCAGAAATTATAAAAAGGTACCCATGCAGCCCACTGATTATCGGTATTAGCTTTTCTAAAGATTTTCAATAGACATACGGCAGTAAGAAAATAGGCCGCTGCACTAAAAATGAGTCCAAACATGAAAATGAAGACTAAAATTCCAAATGCTACCGCTTCAGAGCCACTTGAACTCGTTGTATAGGAGTAATCTGATGCCTGTGCAAGGAGAGAGAGTATATTCATAATGGTTTCATTGTATCACGGCTTTTGTTAGGCTTAGAATATGAAATTACTCGATGGACTTGAACTGGCGTCATATATTAAAGAACGTCAGGCGAAGCAGGTGCGCGGCCTCCGCCAGGCCTGGGAAACCTTTCCGAAACTCGCGATAGTCATTGCGAACAATGACCCGGTAATCGCAACGTATGTGCGACTGAAGCAACGCTACGGTGAGGATATTCTCATTGATACGGAGGTGTATGAATGTAATCTCGAAGATCTTCCGGCACTTATCCAACAACTTAATGGTGATGAAGCGGTACATGGCATTATTGTTCAATTGCCCCTCTCGGACCCTACGCAGACTGACGCAATTGTGCAGCTGATTGCGCCCGAAAAAGATGTTGATGGGCTAGGGCCACGTGCGCACTATGTGTCGGCAACAGCCCAAGCGATTGATTGGTTGGCCGCTGGGTATAACGTTACCCTTAAGGACAGGGTCATTGCTATTGTCGGTGAGGGTCGGCTTGTTGGCGCCCCATTGGCAAAATTGTGGCGTAACGGCGGGCTCACCGTTCATACCTACGATGATTCGGTGACAGACCTACGAACAGAGCTACGAAAAGCCACAATTATTGTGTCAGCTACAGGTGTTCCGGGTCTCATTACTGCAGATATGCTTGCGCCGGGAGCAGTAGTCATTGATGCTGGGACGGCTTCCGAGAACGGACAGATTGTCGGTGATGTGGCGGCAGATGTACGGGAACGTCAGGACCTTACGATCACTCCAATAAAGGGAGGGGTTGGGCCACTGACGATCGCGGCACTTTTTGATAATGTCATCACTGCGGCGCGAAAAACAATCCCCGCCAATGAGCTTTAAACGCCGAGGGCTTCTTTCACTCGCTGGACTACTTGGCGAGGGGTAAGCTCTGCTTTCACGATGTAGCTATGAATACCCAGGCTGCGAATTGTTTTTGGCGCTTCCTCTTCCCCGAGATTAGTCAGAACAATGACTGGTATGTCTTTGCCCCACTCGGCGGCACGAATATCTGAGAGAACTTCATCTCCCGTCCTTTCGGGCATTTGGATATCAAGAAGAATGATGTCGGGTTGGAAGTGTTCCACCATTGCAACCCCCTTGATGCCGTCGTTTGCCAGCTGAACGTCAAAGCCGTCAGCTTCGAATTTCATACGGTACATTTGGCTAATGGCCGGGTCGTCTTCAATGATTGCAATCTTGGTCATGCTTTAATGCTACAATGAATTCAGTATGAAAACCAGTACCTTTGAACTGTACATCGCGCTCAATAAGATACTTTCAACTACTAGCGACCTACGGAGCTTGCTTCAGCGTGCCTCGAGTTTGATTGCCACCACCTTAAATGCCAAGCAAGCATTTATATTTACTTACCTTGATGGCGGGCATCATATGTCGGGTGGAACCAGCGAGCATACGAAGTTCGCTCTACAAGATGCCCAGATGATTCAAACGCATTTGCACAAAAACGGGCATCAGCTCTTTCTTGAGTACAAAATGGCCGAGGATGACCCAATTCGCCGCATGATGGTGAGCCATCGAATCGCACTTATTTTGCCCCTCTATTTTAAAAAGCGAATTATTGGTTATGTCTGTGTGGGGAAGCGTGAAAAGGGTAATTTTAATCGAACCGATATTACCGCGCTCGAAGCAATTGATGAAGAATTGGTGATAGCTATTCAAAACGCGCAATCTGTTCAGGAAGTGCGGGAGCTGAACGCCAGTTTGGAGCAGCGGATTGATAACGCCACTCGTGAACTGCGCACCAGTAATAAGCAGCTCCAAAAACTGGATGAAGCGAAAGACGAGTTTATAAGTATGGCAAGCCACCAGCTGCGCACGCCACTGACAAGTATTAAAGGCTATATTTCGATGTTACTTGAAGGTGATTTAGGCGAGCTCACCGATGACCAGAAGCATGTATTAAACGAGGCCTTCGTGAATAGCGAACGCATGGTGCGTCTGATTGGTGATTTCTTGAATGTTTCACGTTTACAAACAGGGCGATTTGTCATCGACAAGCATCCCGTTGATCTGGCTGCGTTAGTGACCCGTGAACTTGAAGGGCTCGCACAAAATGCAGCTGCCAAGGGCATAGTGTTTAGTTATAAAGTACCAAAAAATATTCCAGTTATTCCACTCGACGAAAATAAAATGCAGCAAGTAATTATGAACTTTGCGGATAACGCAATTTATTATTCAAAGGAAAAAGATAAAGTGCGGATTAACTTAAAGAAAGTGAATGATTGTATTGAGCTGACGGTAAAAGACACCGGTATTGGCGTTCCAAAAGATGAGCAGGCTGGCTTGTTTGATAAATTCTACCGTGCTTCGAACGCCCGTAAGGCACGTCCGGATGGAACGGGAGTGGGACTATTTCTTGCAAAGAAAGTAATACACGACCACGGCGGGACGATTATTTTTGAATCAAAAGAGGGCAAGGGGAGCACCTTTGGCTTCCGTATCCCTATTCAAGAATCATAATTAAGAAGTCGTAATACGAATCAGCTCAATAATGAGCCACACTATCAGTGCAGCAATCGCTACGCCAATAAGTACTGGTTTCAGGACACGCCTACGGTCAAACCACCATTGTCCAATTTTTGAGCGATTTGCAGCGGTAATACGGGTAACCACGGGACGCTCAAGGGCGGCATCCTGGCCACGATACTGCTTATTGCGCTTCTTTTTTTGCTTGTTTGCCATTGCTTCTATCATACCAGCACCAGGGGAAAAACCAAAAACCCCACTCATAATGAGTGGGGTTTGGTATCTAGGCTGTACCAGCTTCGATTACCCGAATGGGTAAGGTATGAGCGGTCAGACTCTAAATTATTGGTTCAGTGCACGACGGCTTGCGATGTAGTACGCAGCGCTTGCAATCATAGCACCAAGTCCAACGATGGCAACAATGCCTTCACCTGCACCAGTTTGTGGAAGTTCAGGTGGAACAACAGGAGTTTCTTCACACTTACTGAAATCGGTAGTGTATTTAGAAGCGTCGAAGTCTTTCTTGTTGATAGTGATTGTTTTCTTAGTTGAGAGGTCACATACAATCATTGTGTCTGGGGTTGGCGGTGTACAGTCTTTCTTTACGATAACATTAGCGGTATCGCTCTTGTTGCCGTTAGTGGTTTCTGCAGTACCTTTATTTACTAACGTATTGTTTCCACATTGCTTTAATGAAGCGTTTGTCGGAAGCTTCGCAGTAAACTTAACGTATGCTCCACCGCCAGCAGCGTAGTTACCAATATTTAGACCACCCTTGGTGACTTCGTTGTTAGTGGTTGCCTTCCATTGAAAGTTAGATGCTGCATTTGACACAGCAGTGCTTCCTGCAACGTAGCTTACGCCCGTTGGAAGAACATCCTTAATAACAACGTCGTTTTGGTCGGTAGTACCAGTGTTCTTGTAGTGAATACGGTAGTCGACTTCTTCGCCTGGTGCAGCAACAATGCTATCTTGCCAGTTAGTCGTACCCTTTTTAGCAACTTGCTTTACAACTTCGAAGTTCGGTTGATCAACTTTAATGTTGAACTTTACCCAACCTGCATATTGGTTACATCCAGGGACTTTACCGTTAAGGTCATCGTATCCAAGAGGTGCGCCAGTTGTGTAAAGGCTTTCAGGCATACTACGGCCATCTACAGCACCGTTGCTGTAAATTTTCGCAGAGTTAGGTACATAACGCAGGGCAATGTTACTTGTTGTTGATCCGTACGCTTCGTCCCAGACAGTTCCAGGTTGTGCGTTGTCAGCACTAACAAATCCAGTAATTCGAGCTTTTTCACCCGCTTTTACGGTTGAAGGCATTTGCACGCGCATCTTTGTGTTCAGTGCAATTCCTTTGTAATCGTGAGCTGCATCGTTAAGGTTTGATGCTGCGTTGTTGTGGTAGTACACCATGACAGTGTATTCTTTTCCAGGTTGGAAGTTTATCTCATCGACGTATGAATTATTTGAAGCAGTCGCTTCTTTAATACGAACGAAATTTCGTTCGTCACCATAGTTTGGTGTTCCTGTCATTGAGTTAAAAGTAACGTGTGGGGCAGGGTTTTGATATGTGTACGTTGGGCGATCAGGTCCCCAAGCGTTTACTGCAAGTGGTGCAAGGATTGCAACAGCAAAGGCTGCGAAAACTGCTACAGTACGCTTTGGTGCGCGTCGCATGAGTGCTACTAGCTTGCTCATGATAGTTCTCCATTTCTTATATGCCATCTCGCAGGGCGGCATATCGTTAATTGTGTAAATATTAATGTATATTGTTGCGTCTGGGCACTACCTATTAAATTGTTAAACGGTATCGCAAGTCAGATCATTACAAAGCATGGGTATGCAGGGTGCATATCTCAACTGTCCGAGCTAAAGGCTCAAGGAAGGAAATATGCAACCTGCGAAGTATATAGAGTGCCCCACAACCGGGACTCGGAGAGCGCCTGGATTGGCGTTTCCGAGTCCCGGCATCGGGTTACTGCTTGCGACGTCTTGCCGCGATGATGCCCACGGGGAGCAGCATCAGCCCAGCCGCTGCGTCTTCGATATCGATCGGAGGCGCATCTTCTGCATCCCCGACCAGGCCGGAATCGGTCTGGTCGATGGAAGTGTCGGAGCCCGTTTCGGGTGCGGTGGGTGGCGTCGACTCCTCGAGAGGAACGACGATGATCGGCGGATCTGCCGTCACCGAGGCATCCGGATCGTGGTCGCCTTCGAGGGGCGACTTGTCCGGGTTGCTCGGAACATCGTCGGGGACTTCGGGGGTCTCCTCACGAGGTCCTTCGCCCGTACCGTCCTCGACATCCGGGGCCGGCAGGTTGGGAACTTCACTCGAAGGCGGATCCTCGGAGGGCGGGCCTGCGGGGGTCTCTTCGATGGGTTCTTCTGCTTCCGGCGAGCCCGAAGGCGACGGAGCCGGGTTGACGGGTTCCTCGTTGAGGCGATCGTCATCCGGGTCCTTGGTCGGCGTCGGGGTCGGCGTGGGCGTCGGGGTCGGCGTGGGTGTCGGCGTCGGCGTGGGTGTCGGCGTCGGCGTGGGCGTCGGGGTCGGCGTGGGTGTCGGCGTCGGCTGCGGATGCGTCGGCTGGGGGGGCGGCGTCGGCCCGGGGGGCGTCGGCGGCAGCACGATGTTGTTGCAGCGAGTCATGTTGATGGTCGTCGACTTGTCGGGGTAGGTCCGCACCAGTGACTGGGTGTCACCGCTGACGAGATCTCCCTTGACCATGGTGCCGTCAACGGCGCGACCGGTGTTGATACCGGACACACTGGACGCCAACTCGAACGTGCCCGAGTTCCACTTCGCGATCACCTTGTCACGAAGGGCCATACCCTCTTGCGAGAGGCACGACTTGTCTTCGGTGATGAGGTTGGACACGTTGTGGAAGTCCTCGTACAGCCCTTCCTGCCAAGCCTTTTCGGCCAGAACGCGAGCATCCTGGTTAATGGCCTGGCGAGCCACCTGATCCGCCGAAACCGCGGTTGTCTCGATGCCCTCCTGACGGAGTCCGTTGGGCATGATGCGACCGTTGACGGTTTCGTACCACTGCTGCGTCACGCAGGAGTCCGGCTGGGTGCCGGATCCGTTGATCTGAGCGATGGCGCTTTCGCCGGAGAGGTTGGCAGCGCCTTCGTCCTGGTCGGTAGCTCCCTGAGAGGGGGCCACCGAGGGCGAAGTGGGCGTGCTGTACTGTCCGATGAAGGCCGGCGTGATGATGAGCGCGAACGCAGCGACTGCTGCGAGCGTTGCGAAGCGGACCTTTTCGTAGACGAAGATCAGCGCGACCAACGCGAAGGCGATGATGGCGACGATCCAGCCGAAACCGAACAGGCTTGCGCTGATCTGATCCCAGATGAGTGCCACGAGGAGCATCGTCAGGGAGAAGACGAAGAGGAACCAGCGAACCTGGCTCTGCTCCTTTCGGAGCTTCGCCTCCTGTGAGTTCTGGACCTCCGGACGCTTCGTGAAGAAGATCTTCCAGGCCGTGAGCACTGCGACGATACCGAAGATCGTCGCCATGATTGTTGAGATCATGATTTCCTTTCTGGGTATCGGTTCAGGACTTGAGGGCGCCGACGATCATGTCGCGAGCGCCTGAAATGCGCTGCTTGATCGAGGGCTTGTGAGCGAACTGGGGATGGGAATTCGATGTGCCGGCATGGAGCACTTCGTAAAAGCGCAGCTCGGCGAACTGAACGTGCATGACGTCTACTCCGCTGAAAGCAGCCTTGAGGGCTGCTTCGTAGGTGCTGTCGCTCTGGTTCCAGCTCGCGAGAGCCGAGAAGAAGTCCGCACGACGACGGTTGAAGTCGTCGCCCCAGTGAACGCCGGCGTTGTTGTCGGCCAGGTAGCAGAGTGCTGCATTGATGGCGACGGCCGGGTTGTTGCTCGTGTAATCGATGGATGTGGTCATAATGAATCCCTTCCGAGGGGGTAGAGTTGATCAGGATTTCTGAACAACTTGCTGCCCTCTTAAGAGAGGCAACAGTATATATATGTGGCGCATACATATACTGTCACCTCCCTAAGGATTACTATGGTGTACTCACTATACTTACAGTGACTATGCACTGTAATGATCTGACTTGTTAACGACCTCCTCACCCTGGCGTGGTCTCTCACACCGCACCCGTGAATGATGTTATTAATTTATCACAAAAATATAAAAATGTCAATGCTTTATAGCATAATACTTAAAAAACACAAGCAGTATGACATAAGGTGTTATTAAGCATTTAGCACGCTATATGTGGCGTATCTATTTTGAACTATCACGCTATATATGCAATATTTGACACAAAAAGTCAACAATGCTATAACAAACCAATGCTCTGGGAAACCAGATGCGCCCCCAGAGGCGCGGCTCGTATCGGAATCGAGTGCATCGTGTACATACACAAATAGAAGGTTGGTAATGGCGAACGCTATCACTACCCCCATTCGTCAGTCTGCAGATCGGGGCCGTCAACCCCGTGAAGTGCGCCAGAAGGGGCAGCGCAAGATTGACAGACCCATCACCGCAGTCGCCGATCTCGTCGTCAGCGAGATCGTTAAGCTCAACGAGGCGGGTAAGGCGCTTCGGTATGACTCAAAGGCCGTCTTCAACAGCCAGTTCCACCTGTGGGTGGTCCGCTTTGTCGAAAAGAAGAAACACCGCAGCTACAAGTACCGGTGCCACTTCGCTCGCAAGGTGGTTCGAGTACTCGTGTCCGATCGGCGCATCGTTCTCAAGGCAGGTGACGGCAACCGCGTGAGCGTTTACGCGTCGAACTTCCTCGCGCAGCAGCAGGAAGCCGAACGCAAGCTCGCTATGGCGGCGCACCCGTCGACCGGCGCCAACGTCGTGCCGATTCGCAAGGCGGTGGCAGCGTGAATTCGATTGCGACCAAATCGAGCACCGTCACGGGCGTCAAGCTCCCCGAGGAAGACTGCCGGCGATTGATCGATGTCTTCCGCGAGCACTCAGACGCATTCCGCGACTGGGAGCGATCGGGGGCTAACCGTCGGGACATCGAGAGCATTCATGCGCGTAATGTACTGGGGTCGATCGAACGCAAGGTCGACTACAGAAAGCTCAAGAAAGAGCTGATGGACGCGCACGGTGTCTCTGAGTACGACATGATGGTCAGCGCACTCCGCTGGTTCGCGGCTCCGAGCCGCTGAGCCCCATCCTTCCGCTGGGGTCCGGGATACACTCTCGGACCCCAGCACACACAACTTTTAATAATTATTTTTATGAAATGCTTTTAGCCCCTGGTCAAAGAGGGGTTTTTTTGTTACAATCTTTTGAGTTGAAACGTATTTCTATAGAAGTATGTATGCAGATGAATGGCCTCATATCCTTCGGATATCAGTCCGCTTGTCTCGGAAAAGAATAAGTAAACTGATTCTTTTCACTCAACTTCGCGGCCTCATCGTCTAACGGTTAGGACACCAGGTTTTCATCCTGGCAATCGGAGTTCGATTCTCCGTGAGGTCACCAGTAAAAGAACGTCACATGTGTGGCGTTTTTTTACTGGTAATGCTTTCGTAGAAAGCTGAGTCGAACGCGAGGAGTTCGAACATGCCCGTTTGAACGGCGCATGGCGAAGCATTCTCCGTGAGTTCACTAAGGAAAGCGACTCAATGAGTGGGTTGCTTTCTTTTACAGCACGGTGCCACATCTGTAAAAATGTGCTATACTACCCAGGTTATGGCAATTATTTTTAAACGAACAAAGATTCTGGCGACTCTGGGGCCAGCAACAAACAACCCAGAGATGCTTGAACAACTTCTTCAGGCTGGAGTAAACGGTATTCGACTTAATTTTAGCCACGGTTCTTATGAAGAGCGTGACGAACAGCTCCCGTGGATTCGTGAAGCTGCGAAGAAAGTTGGAAAGCCAGTCGCAATTCTTCAAGACCTACAAGGCCCTAAGATTCGTCTTGGCGCACTGCTTGATAACCGTTTTGAAGTCAAAAAAGGTGACGAGATTGTTCTTGACCATGCCGTGCAGGAGCACGACGGTTCAGCGAACCTGCCAATTCAGTACAACTTGGCTGAAAAAGTGAAAGTAGGCGAGCCAATCTACATCTTCGATGGTAAAGTACGCACCACTGTTACCGAAATCACATCAGGAACAGCTATCAAGGTTCGCGTCGAAAACGACGGCATCCTTATGAGCAAAAAAGGTATTAACCTGCCTGATACCGATTTCGGTGGAGACATTCTTACTCCAAAAGACCTTAAAGATATTGAGTATGGTCTTGATAAAGACATCGACTATGTTGCCCTGAGCTTTGTGCAAAGCCCTGAAGACATTATTAACCTTCGCCAGATTCTGGTAGCTGGTGGTTCACAGGCGCAAATCATCGCCAAAATTGAGACCAAAGCAGCAATCAAACCTGACGTTATGGAAGAGATTGTTAAGGTAACTGATGGGATTATGGTTGCTCGTGGTGACCTAGCGGTTGAAGCAGGTGCTGAAATCGTTCCTATCGTGCAGCGCCAACTGCTTGCACTGTGCCGTAAACACGGCAAGCTGAGCATTGTTGCAACACAAATGATGGCAAGCATGGTTGATAACCCAGAGCCAACCCGAGCCGAAGTCAGCGACGTTGCAAACGCCGTTATCCAGGGTGCTGATACAGTCATGCTTTCTGACGAGACTGCTAACGGAAGCTACCCACTTGAAACAGTGGCTGCCATGAAGCGTACAATTCTTTATACCCAAGACAACGCACCGGTTGCGCCAATTCACGATATTATCGCGAAAAACGTTCAGCTTGATGCGATTAGTACCGCTGCGGTACAGCTTGCAGAGCAACTAAAGGTAGATGCAATCATTGCAGAAACAAAATCCGGTGCAACCGCTGCAACCATTGCGGCACACCGTCCAAACCTGCCTATCATTAGCGTAACGAGTGAGCTCCGTGCTGCCCAACAGCTTGCATTAAGCTATGCAAATCGTAGCTATGTTCGGCCCGACAGTGCCGAGGCTGGGTTTGATCTCTTTAAAGAGCTCAAAAACGAAGGCTTCTTCGGTGAAGGGCAGGCACGGGTGATTATCGTCAGTGGACAACAGCCGGGAATTATCGGTACTACTGACACAATCAAAGTACGTGTGCTAGAATAGGTGTAAGCATAAACAGGGTGGGGTATGACTTTCTTTA
>JBIIRX010000072.1:0-2913 GCA_044341315.1 Saccharimonadales bacterium (SeqCode) | reverse complement strand
AATTTCAGGCGAGTTGTATTTCCTTCTACAAACAAGTCTACCTCTCGGGTAGTATCAGCGGGCAGCACTGCCCTATTTACAACATATCCCCTCTCCCCTGCTATCGCCACTACCCTTCCCAAAAAGCCCAGTAGACGTGTTCCTGCTACTGCCACACCTTGCTCAGGGGGTATCCCACTCTCGTCAACAATTTGCACTGATGGCGCTTGGTAGTAATTCTTTTCAAACACTACCCCATCTTTGTCAACGTAATACTGACGACCATTAATTTGCCAACCCGCAACAGGGGTACGGAACGTAATGGTGAAAGTACTTTTTGCAATACCGGGTGTACCACTGAGTTCGAGTTTTTCTACCTCAGATGCCTGGCTCGTTACGTAGCGGCTTAAGTCAGTTTCATTCAACGCAACCCGCAAACGTTGTGCTGGGTTTACGTTAAGATAGTCTTCAATGTTCTGCTCATACGGTACTGCATCAAAACGGGCTGTTAACTGACGGGTAGAAGTTTGAATAGATACTTGCGCGATAAGTTGGAAGAGTAGCACTGTCAGTACAATAACGACAATAAATATAAGGACGAAGAGACCACCGAGCTTACGGCGCTGTAACGTCAGATGATGAGTCTTCTGACGTGATGATTCCTCGGGGGTGTTGTGTCGATAGCTACTCAGGGTTTGATTGCGGCGAAACTGACTGGCTGTAGGCGAAGAAAGCTCATCTTGTACAGTCGACTCCTGCGGCTGGCGTCGGCGCGGTACATAGGCTTCATGTTGTTTCTTTTTACCAAACATATCTGCTCTATTATAGCACCGACCACAAGCGGTTTAGCGCTCAGTCGGCACGACCTCAAGAATCATGTCGGCCATATCGCGGGCTGCGTGTGGTCGAGCGAACGAACCAAAGCGTTTTGCCATAGAAGCAGTCGTTTTTGGGTCATCAAGATATGACTTTACCGCCCGCACGAGGATCATAGGTTGCTCTACCATAGCGTCTTCGTCAACCACAATTGCTACCTGCGCATCACCATACACGGCTGCGTTCTTGAGTTGATGCCCTCCTGTTAAGGCGGCATTTGGTACTAGAATAGTTGGCTTGTGAAGCGCTGCAAGCTCGAGAATGGTTGTTGCACCGGCGCGGCTGGCAACAATGTCAGCAGCGCCGAGTAGACGGTCCATATTTGTCACAAAGGCGTGGAGCTGGAACTGGTCGCTGTTAGGAGGCACTGTATCTTTTAGCACCTCATACTGCTCAGCGCCCGCAACGAGCACTACCGAAACATACTTTTGAAGCTGTTCAAGCGATCGAATAACAACATCATTTAAGCGGCGTGCGCCCAGGCCGCCACCCGTCACTACCAATAGCGGCGTATCAGGGTCAACGCCCCACTCCTGCTTCGCCGCCCTCTGCTCGGCTTTCGTGTACGGATGAAAAGCAGCGTTAATCGGAATACCTACGTACCGAGCACGGTCTTTTGGATACGAGTAATACTCAAGTGGTGCACCAGTGCCAATACGGTCAGCCCATTTCGAGAGTACCCGATTTGTGAGGCCTGGGTGGGCATCGGAATCGTGAATCACCAGTGGAATGCGTAGCAAACGAGCCGCTATTCCTACCGGTAAACATACATATCCGCCTTTCGTAAAGATACCATCAGGGCGCCAACGAATGAGCTTCCAGACACTTTGGATGATACCTCCGACAATCTTAAAAAGGTCCTTGAGGTTCGCCCACATCAACGAAGGCCATAAAAGGTGCTGGAGCGCGGTTAAGTGATGGTAGCGACGAAACTTGCCCGCTGTGATAACATCGATAGGAATCGTCTTGTCATATTCGGCAATGATGCGTGTTGCCTGCGGTGCAAAGGCACTGTCGCACCAAAACTGGAATTCTGTATCAGGGTCTCGGGCTCGAAGTGCTTTAAGCACCGCGACGACTGGCGTAACGTGTCCGCCCGACCCCCCGCCGACTGCGAGTATCTTCATGGGTAACCTCCTTTATGCGTGATGGATGCACGGTATACCGTGAAAGCTGAAATACCAGCCCCAGCGCAGCAGTAATAAATATCATACTAGTGCCACCGTAGCTGAGCAGTGGCAAGGTAATGCCCGTAAGCGGAAAAATACCAATCATCGCTGCTATATTTAGAATAACATGTGCCCCAAGCCAGCCGAATACTCCTGCCGCTAACAACTTCAAGCGGTAATCAACTAGATAGTCCATCACCCCAAGTAACCGCATCAGCAGGGCCACAAATAACGCTAATAACGCAACCGTGCCAATAAAGCCAAAGGTTTCGCCAATAATGGCAAAGATGGAGTCGTTAATAGCCTCAGGAACATAGCCGGATGCCTGCACACTATTACCAATACCTACGCCCCAGAAGCCGCCAGAACCAATGGCAATTTTCGCGTGTTGGACGTGATACGCATCCGCGTCTTCCGTGGTCGTGCTGTCTCCTTGTAAATAGGTCATCACCCGCTCAACACGGTGTGGCGAAGTGAAAATGAGTATCATCCCGGCAATTACGAGAATCCCGAATAATGCGGCAATAATTTTCTTACTCACTCCCCCCACTATAAGCATCATCACTGCTATGCTCGTCAATGAAATACCCGTACCAAGATCTCGTTGGATAATGATGACAAACAGCATCGCCAGCCCTAGGATAGCTGCCACAGGGAGTAAGGTTTCTTTTAGATCGTTAATCTTCCCCTCTTTCGTGCGAATACCAAGAAAGACAGCAAGGTACAATAACATCCCAAACTTAAGAATTTCAGCTGGTTGGATACTTCCAATCGGCCCAAGGTCGAACCACCGTACCGCTCCAAGCGTACCAGAAATGATGCCAGTCCATCCCATGACAGCGAGTACTGCACAGGCTAAGAATCCTGCAACAAGCACTTTCCCCGAATG
>JBIIRX010000071.1:0-2957 GCA_044341315.1 Saccharimonadales bacterium (SeqCode) | reverse complement strand
AAATTGAAGAACTTGGCATTTCCACTATTATTCAAACTGACCTTTACGAGAATCCATCTCGTAATCAAGCTATTTTATCAGCGGCCCAAGCACTCCATATAGATTATAGTTTCATACCCGGTGAGTCTGAGTTCTATTCTGGCAAAAACACCGTCGATGTATTCCTCGGCTATCCGATGATTACCGTCTATCAAACACCGCTCGTCGGCTGGGGTGCCATCGTCAAAAGCATCTTCGATTTCATCGTCAGCTTCGTGCTTATTGTTGTGCTCTCGCCTGTCTTCCTGATTGTTTTTCTTATCAAAAAGATCGTCGATCGCGGTCCTGTCTTTTACATCAGCCGCCGCCTCAGCCGCTTCTCACAACCAATTGGACTTATTAAGTTTCGTAGTATGGGCGCTGAGTACGGCACGAAAGATGCTGCCGAAGAATTCCGCGCCATGGGGCGCGATGACCTGGCAGAAGAATACGAAGCGTATCGAAAAGTCACCAAAGATCCTCGGATTACTCGCTTTGGCGCCTGGCTTCGTGCCACCTCCCTCGATGAACTCCCGCAACTATTCAACGTTCTAAAAGGTGATATTAGCCTGGTTGGGCCACGACCAATCTTGCCGCAAGAAGTACGCATGGCAAAGGGCCGCACCGCGCTTCTGCATAGCGTGAAATCGGGTATGACTGGCCTATGGCAAGTATCCGGACGTAGTGAACTCAGCTTCGAAGACCGGATTGAACTTGAGCTTTTTTATGCCCAAAACTGGACGTTCTGGCTTGACCTTAAAATTCTCTTCAAAACAGTCTGGGTAGTGCTTCGAAAACGAGGCGCCAAGTAGTGCCGAAGGTTGCCATTGTTCACGACTGGTTAACGAACATGGGTGGTGCCGAGCCGCTGGTGTTAGAGATCCACAAACTTTTCCCCCATGCCCCTATCTACACATCGGTATACGACGCCGAACGCATGCCTGCCTTCAAGCATATTGATGTACGCACCACAACATTACAGAATACGCTCCCAAAAGCATTACGTTTTAAGCACGTATTATGGCCGACACTCCGCGCCAAAGCGTTTCGTCAGCTCGACCTATCTGAATTTGATATCATTATTAGCTCCTCCAGCGCCGAAGCAAAAGCCGTCCGCAAAACCCGCCCAGGGCAAATCCACATTGCCTACATTCACACCCCACCGCGTTACTATTGGAGCCACTACGAAGAATTCCGAAAAGAATTTCGCTTTGGTATCTTCACTCCATTCATTCGCCCGTTCATTCCACTGCTCGTAAAGAAAATGCGCACACTCGACCTCGAATCAACCAAGGACATCGACGTTTTTATCGCCAACTCAACCGTTACCCAACAGCGCATAAAAGAGTACTACAACAAGCCAAGTACAGTCGTATACCCTCCGGTCGACGTTGAGCGCTTCACACCGCCACCAAAAGGCGAGCGTCACGGCTATGTACTGTGGGGACGCCACGTTCCCTACAAACGGTTTGACCTGGCGATTCAGGCCGCCAATGAATTAGGAGCCCAACTTACCATTGCTGGCACCGGCCCCAACACCGAACGACTCAAAAGCTTAGCCGGACCAACGGTGCGCTTTGTCGGACGAGTCAGCGATGAAGAACTTGTTACCTTGGCCCAAAGCGCCAAAGCCTTCCTGTTTCCTAACGAAGAAGACTTTGGTATTTCCGCCGTTGAGGCCCTCGCCGCCGGCACTCCAGTGATAGCGTATAATAAAGGAGGTGCACTGGATATTGTCCAGGACGGAGAAACAGGGGTGTTCTTCAATGAACAAACCGTCGAGAGCGTTGTAGCAGCCCTGCAGCGATTCGAGAACCTCACCTTTCTGCCAGCAACCTTGCACCGAAAAGCCAAGCGCTTCGATAAAGGCTTGTTTGCAACCAAACTGCATAAAATTATTACCGACCACATTCGTTAAGGTGCGTCCTATGCCCGTACACTCAAAAAATAAACTTCTAATTATTATTGCAAGTAGCCTACTGGCGCTCGGTATTATCGCAGGGACTGTGTATTCAGTCATACAGTTCAACAAGGCCCAGCAAGCATCAAAAACCTACCTTACAAAGACAGTCGAGCACCTTAAAGCGATCGGCAGCGCCCCCGATGATAAGCCAAAGGAACGCATAGATATTTTCCGTGACAAAGTTGCTCTTGAAGATGTTACCTTGGGGTCAGTCCTAAGCCCGGACTACCGAAAAGCCGAGCTAGCCGAAAAAGAATATACCGCAGTCATCGATACAGCGATGCCATTCTTTGAACAAAACTACACCCTGGCTGCCCTCACTCCTGAGCTCCTCGAGTTTATTGCAATCGTCAAAGAATCCGCCCCAGCTGGTGCCGACGCCGCAACCCAAGCAACGTTCGTAGAAAGCCGTGCCAAGAAACTCGATGCCGTCGCAACTACAATCGACGGACTGTACTTTGACGATGCTCACAAGTCACTCAAAACCACCGCCGTCGATGAAATACGAAAAATGAGTACCGCCAGTAAAGACACCTCCGACCTCCTCCGTAAGGGAAACACCTCACAATCACTGCGTACCACCTTACAACTCGAATATAGGAAGTCGTACGAGAACGCATCCGATGCAATTCGGGAAATGCCTGCATACGGACAGGAAATCCTTGAGTACCTAAAGGCCAACAAGGATCCTCTTGATAGTGATTTTCAGAAGTATATAGAGGTGTATAAAGCGTAGCGTACTACATCGATTGCAGATCTTCGCCCGTTTCATGATTAATACGGGTTGAAGAATCTGCTTTATCTGTCCCACCGATACCAAATAGCAGCTGAATGTTGTGCTTTCGGCATACGTCTCCCTCTGGAATTGCTTTTTCAGAGTCACGGTCGCCCCCATTCGCAAATACCAATTCATCATTTGGATACCGCGCAGCGATCGATTCGAGCGTCCGTATAGCCGTTGGATCCGTATCGATAG
>JBIIRX010000069.1:0-3150 GCA_044341315.1 Saccharimonadales bacterium (SeqCode) | reverse complement strand
TCACCATACGAGCTACGATATTGCTGGGCGTGACCTTGTTGATATTGCGATAGAAATAAAACAACGACTGAAAGATGAAATTGGTGTCTGGATGCGCTGTAACATAGGTATCGCGCCAAATCGGTTTTTAGCAAAAACCGCCGCTGGCCTCCACAAGCCAGATGGCCTAGACATTATTACGTCTGCCAATATTAAAGAAGTGCTTGGTGGTATGAAGCTCACCGATTTAACAGGTATCGCCCACCGCAACGAACGTCGCCTGAATAGTGTTGGTATTTTCACACCCCTGGAATTTTACGAGGCATCGCCTATAACGCTCCGCAGCATGGTATTTAAAAGTGTTGTTGGCGAGTGGTGGTATAAACGGCTTCGGGGCTTTGAGGTGGATGACGTCGAGACCCAAATTGGGCGCGTCGGCCGACAGTACGTGCTTGAACGATTCGACTTAACGGGTGAGGAAGTGTTGCAGCGGCTCCATCATTTGTGCGAGTCGGTAGGAAGTCGCTTGCGATCGCAGGGGCTTGCAGCCAGGGGAGTGTATGTATATGCGAAAACACTGGAACGTGAGTACTGGCACTCCTCTACCCTCGCTCCCCTGCCCTTTTATAGCGACCAGGCAATCTACAGGCAGGTCGCCCAGTTGTTTCACAAAGCACCTGATCGACTAAAAGAGATTGGCCTGCATTGTTACGAACTCAGCGTGGCATCTGATTCGCAGCAAAGCTTATTTGCTGATGAGATCATTCGGGAGCGACATATTGTTGATGCGATTGACGAGCTGAACCAGCGGTTTGGTGAGCGAACGGTTCATTCCGCGCACACACTCTCGACGGGTATCTATGTACGCACCAAGATACCGTTCGGAAGTACGCGCTATCTTTGATATGGTACACTATGGATATATTGATAACGCTCAAGCAAGGGGATACTGGTGGGGCAGAAAAACGGATTCACAATCGTTGAGCTACTAATTGTCGTGGTAGTTATTGCCATCCTTGCCGCTATCACAATCGTTTCGTATGCTGGTATTTCGAATCGCACCACCGATACGGCGGTGCAGGGTGATTTATCCGCCATGCTACGGAAAATGGAACTGTACCACACGGATAATGGTCGCTATCCAGTTGTTGTATCAACGACTCAGCCGGATAACTCGACAACCTACGACTTTACCGAGTTTTCGGTAGCGGTGCAGGGTGTAAAAGTTACGCAAAATGCCTACAGATCTGGCGGCAATAATGTTAACTTTGCATACTGTACCAATAACGCGGGAAGTGCCTATGGGATAGCGGCATGGAGTAAGGCGAGCCGTGAGCAAGGGTATAGCGTCAGTAATGTCAACGGAAACCGTGTTACGACGTTTCCCTACCCACTCGACGGCGGTAGTTTAACGTGCTCGCGTATTAGCCCTGACTTTACTCGTTGGGTCTGGCTCTATAATGTCAGCGGACATGGTGGGTGGCAACAGTCACTACGATAACCCCTTTGAATCTGTTATAATAGTAGAAAATGTACAACCTCTAAGTGGAGTTTTTTATGTCTGGACACAGTAAATGGTCAACTATTAAACGTGAAAAAGGTGCGAAAGATGCCAAGCGCGGTGCGGTATTTACAAAAATTGGGAATCAAATTGCTGTCGCAGCCCGGGCTGGAGCTGATCCGGCGATGAACTCGGCGCTCGCGCTCGCAATTGAAAAAGCGAAGCAAGCGAATATGCCGGTAGCAAATATTCAACGCGCTATTGATCGTGTTAGTGATAAAAACGCAGCTGTACTTGAAGAGGTGACCTACGAAGCAATGGGGCCGGGTGGTATTGGCATTATCATCGAAACTGCAACCGACAATAAAAACCGTACATTTCCTGATGTACGCACCGCTCTCACAAAGAATGGCGGACGCATCGCTGATGCGGGCAGTGTCGCCTTTCAGTTTACTCGTAAAGGCGTCATTAACGTAGCCGCGACTGGTGAAGAAGCGCTCCTTACCGTACTTGATGCTGGAGCTGAAGACGCAGTTGAAGACGACGATGAGCTGATTGTGTACACCGATCAAAAAGATCTTGCCAAAGTACGAACAGGTATTATCGACGCCGGCCTTGAGGTAAAAGGTGCCGAGCTACAATACGTGGCAAACGCACCTGTGGTGATTACCGACCAAGAAGTTGCCGATAAGGTTATTAAGGTTCTCGATGCTATCGATGACCTCGATGATGTTACGAACGTTCATACCAACGCCGACATTCAAGCCGAATAAGCACATCGCCTCTAGAAAAAAGAGGCGATTCTATTTTTAGAAGCTCAGTACATAACTAGTTAAAACTGCATCTTTATACTCAGAAGCATGCTGAAGAAGATAAGTAAACTATTTTTGGGTTTGGTAGTTTGCGCAGGTAGTGCGTGCGTAACCCCTACGCACGCTTCTTCAGCACCACCCATAGTATTGGTTCATATTCAAGCAGCCAGTCCGTCAAATGCACGCGACGAATTTATTAGTATTTATAACACTACTTCTGAGGAAATAGATATTACTGGGTGGTGTCTCACAAATAAGGCCAATGTCGCGTTTGTATGTTTTCAACCGCCCGAGCCAAAGCTTTCGTACATACTCCCAGATCATAGTTTTGCAACCGCCGCCTCCGATTCGTTCCTCACGTCAAACATGGTAACGGCACATTCAGTTACCTCAACATTTACATCGAGCAATCAATCAAGTGGGAGTATTGTAAATAGTGGCGACACGATTTCGCTCGTCAATGCGCACGGCGAGCATGTCGATAGGTATCAGTGGACGGCGGCGATACCCACAGGGAAAGTAGCCTTACGAACATCATCGGGAACTGATGCGAATAATAGCCTTCTGTACGACGGAACTGCCGGCTGGTCGTATGAACCATTAAGTCAACTTCCGCCACATCAGGTTGAGAGGCGTGATACACCGATACCTGAAGAGGAAGAACCTCCTATTGAAGAACCCCCAGCAGGAGCCATAGTTCATCCAATTATCACCGAACTTCTTCCTAATCCAATTGGCAGTGATACTGGAACTGAGTTTATTGAGCTCTATAATCCAAGTGATTCAACTTCCATACATCTTTCCCTGTATCGCCTTCGGGTTGGAAAAAGCCTCGAGAAAGAATATCAATTTCCATCC
>JBIIRX010000030.1:0-11232 GCA_044341315.1 Saccharimonadales bacterium (SeqCode) | reverse complement strand
CTTTGTGTTCTTCTTTGCCATAGGTTTCCTTAAATAATAACGCTTTCAGAGGTCGATTATAGCAGAATGACTCTTCTCTGACAAGGGTCTGGCTGCTTTGGCATTAGGTGTATTGTTAGCGGAAGTTCGTAAATGTGAGCGGAAAATCAAAATCTTGCGATTCGAGCAGACGCATTGAAGCTTGCAATTCATCTTTGCTCGCGCCTGTCACGCGCACTTCGCTGCCCTGAATCAAGGCTTTGAGTTTTGGAAGCTCATCACGGATCACTTTGGTGATTTGTTTCGCCTTATCTTGAGTAAGGCCGGCGACAAAGGGTATGTCCTGCGATGCCTTAAGGTTAGTTGTACTAATAGGCTTTGTTAAATCCAGTACTTTGCTGCTTTGGTTTCGCGATACAAGCTTCTTCCGGATGATATCAGTAATGCTTTCAAGCTGCCAATCGTTAGCGCCGGTTATTTTAAACCCGGCCTTATCACCCAGCCAATCTATGGCAGCAGGCGTGTTTTTAAAATCGTAGCGGTTTGCGATGTCTTTTTGCACTAATGCAAAGACGTTATTCATCTCTGCCTTGTCGTATTCGGAGACAATGTCGTAACTAAATGTTGCCATACTGCTAGTATAACAAAAAGACGCCGAGGCGTCTGTGCGTATACTATGGAGCCACGATCGGGGCTTGAACCCGAGACCTCATCCTTACCATGGATGCGCTCTACCAACTGAGCTATCGCGGCGCGTGATTACGACTAAGAAATTATAGCGTAATTTACCAGCTACGTCGAGTATTCGACGGCGGTATTATTTCTTACGCGCTTTTGAAACAGGTGCAGCATCTTTTGACACAATATAGGTGCGAATCACCGCAGACATGACACCATTGGCAATAAACGTCAACGCAAGTAACGCTGAAAAGAATAATAACGTTTGCCCAAGATTGTATTGAAACAAACTCACGATACCAGCCAGAATAAATATCGCCACAGCGAGCACTGCGTATCCGGCTTGTGTTTTAGTAAATGTATCAGTCCGATTGTTCCACTCGGCCAATGTCTTTTTGAATGCTTCCATACTAATATTATATCATGGTTATTTGTAAAGATCAAGTACTACAAGGTTTTCTATATGTGGTGTGCGCGGAAAGAAGTTATACCCCTTATGCGCTTGTATTCCATACGCACCGGCAAGCCGAGCGACATCACGCGCTTGCGTGACAGGGTTACAGGACAGATATATAATGCGCGCCGGGCGTTCACTCAAAAGCCGCTCAACGACAGCTTCGTGTAGCCCAGCTCGCGGCGGGTCCAGAATAATTGCTTTATCACCAGTAATATATTCCAGTGCATGCTCGCTGGCGGCGAGCACTGGAGTTGCCTTTAAGCCGAGTGCTTCGATATTACGTTCCATCTCGCGCACGGCATGTTCGTTGAGCTCGACAAGTGTCACATCATCACCACCAATCGTTAAGCCAATAGAACCGACTCCGCTGTACATATCCACAACCGGTACATTGCTTGGTACCCATTCCTGCATATCTTTCAACGCTTGTTCGTAGACGGGCAGATTGATCTGAAAGAAGCCTTCGGTTGCATAGCGAAAGGGCACGCCAATAATAGTGTCGGTCAAAACGACATCGCCCGTTTCGTAAAGCCGCTCCGTAATAACACTGGCGGGTGACTGCGGGTTGCTATAGATAATTTCACCGCCTTGCGCTTGTAGCGTCGTCGCATTGAGCTCGTCAATAGTAACGGCATCTCGGTCTTTCACATACAATTGCCATACACACGTGCCCATCGCGTCGCAACGAATAAGTAATGTTTTAAGCGAGCGTGCGGAGATACCTGCGACCTGAAGCCGCTCCTTAATGCTATGAGCTAGTTTGAGCATCGGCTCCGGAAGTAAGGCGCTATCCTGAATGCGCACCTTTCCCTTGCTCCCGCGTCGGAAAAAAGCCAGATCGAGTGTTTCTGCGCCGGTTTCAGGGTCGGTGGTACCATACCAACTAAATTCGACCTTATTGCGATAGCGGGTGGTGCGGTGGTCGCTATATACCTCTATAGGATTCGGAAGAACGATATCGTGTAGCTCAAAGGCCTCTTCTATCAAGGCAGCTTTATAGCGCTGCTCGGCTTCAAACGTCATGATTTGCCATGGACTGGTTGATAAGAAGCTTTCAGGGTCATGGGGCTCAATCCGGTCATGGCTTGCATGAAGTACTTGCGTCACAAAGCCCTCGGCATAGTTCGATTTTTTCTTTGTCAGTTGTACCGTCACCTCTTCGTCAGGCAGGCCGCCCCACACGAATACTTTACGACCATCGTCAAGGGTACCGAGGCCTTGGCCGCCACCGACTATTTTTTCGAGACGAAGTTGTTTTTGAGGAAGAGATCGTTTAGTCATTCTTATAAGTATATACTTTTTTGGCCTTTACCCCTAGTGTCAGCCTTAAAATATGATACAATAGTTCAAGTCGCCGCCTTAGCTCAGTTGGTTAGAGCGGCTGTTTTGTAAACAGTAGGTCCACGGTTCGAATCCGTGAGGCGGCTCCAAATTGATAATTCAATCACCCATATGCAGGGGTTGTGGAGCGGTCAAACACAGCAGACTGTAAATCTGCCACCTTCGGTTTCGCAGGTTCGAATCCTGCCCCCTGTACCAAGCAAAGTGCCTCACTATACGTGAGGTTTTTTGTTTGAAGTGTGAATAGGGTTTCAAACAGCTTGCGCTTTTGGTACTATGAATATAATTACACTGTTATGTAAGTAGGGAGAGCATACAATGAGCGCTGCACGTTTACCGGAAGTTGGTGGTGACCAAGGAAGTTGGGGTTCAATTCTCAATGAATATCTCAGTCAAAGCCACAACAACGATGGAACCCTCAAGGGAGGAATACCTCAATCTAAAATTCAAGGTCTTGAAACTGCACTTGCAACGAAAGTGAGCACTTCTGGCACGGTGACGCAAATTTGGAGCGGAACCCAAGCGCAGTACAACGCACTTCCTTCTAAAAATCCGTCAACTCTATATGTTATAACCGAGACATAATATGGCACTGCTGTGGGACGCACACAAGGCAGAAATTAACGGCAAAGCAGTACGCGCCATCCAGCGCGGAACAAAATCAACTGCACCTAACCTCAAATTTGTACCTGATACTGTCGCATCAACGAGTGCCTCGGTTGACCGTTCACAATTTGCCGCCCGCGAACAATATCTCTCTCGAGACCTAGTGACGATTGCACCGTTAAGCAATCAAATGGATAGCGATCCTGACATGGATACATGGGGGTGGTTCAATGGCAACTGGTGGCGGACAACATCGCTGTTTCCGTACAATGCCCGAACGATGGAAAGTGTATTAACCCTTGCGTGGTTTTACACCCACGAACGGGTGTGGAACCCCTACTTTAAAGACCCCGCAGTTGCAATTCGTTTACTCGCAAGCCTTCGCTACTACATAAGCCTTCAAAAACCTAACGGTGGTTTTGCAACTGCCGAGAGTGACGAGGAGGGTCACCCAGCCACCACTGGCTTTGGCTTGAGTCACTTAGCACTTGCCTATATATACCTCGATCAAGTACCGCTTGAGGTCGCAACGTGGGAAGACGTATGGAAACCCCGCATGCTTCAAACAATGATTAAAGCAGCACAGTGGATACTCGACCCGACAAACATTGATTCATGGGAACATGGTGGACAATATAGCAATCAACTTGTTGGTGGCATTGGTGGGGTTGCCCGAGTACTCGACCTCATGCCTGCCTCAGTGCAAGCACAATTTAATGATGCACTTGGTATGCTTGAGTCAACCATCATTGGTGATGGTGGTTGGATGTATGAAAACTATGGGCCAGACTTCCCGTATACGTCTGGAACAGCCATGCCCTACCTTGCGTATCTCTATGATGTTACGAAAGACCCGCGAATGGCCGCTATTGGACAACGTACCTACAACTTCTTTACGTATAATTCACTGGTTGAACCAAACCAAATAGGGTTTATCATCAATGATGCCATTCACACACGCACACCGATGACTTACTTACCGTGGGCGCGTAATGATGAAGCCGGTGGCTCAGATGGCGCATCGGCGATTCGCGTGGCTATGCCGGTATTAAATGCATTCCTTACCAGTGCCGAAGACAAAGCGGCCCACCGCGCAGCCTGGGCGGCGGGTACCGGTCCTGTTACCTCTCCACCAAAAGGTTCACTCAGTCCGCACCGAATGCACCGTGTTCATGACACTGAAAACCTGCCAACACTTGCCGAAAAGAATGCTGCGATTGCCCAATTTCCGTATGTAGCATCGAATAGCTTTATTGAACATCGCACGAACGGCGCAACCAATGGCCAGCAGTATGATTTTCATTATCTTTATGTGCGGCGGCCAAATTATTACATGTGTACCGCGTGGGGCCAACGCGCGCAGCGCTCGATGGTAGGTGGTACGTTCTTTTACCACCCCACTACAGGAGCATTTGTGACCGCTCAGGGTGGAAGTAAGACCTTCTGGGGACTTGAACAAGGAACGTATCGTGATGCAATGGCTAACACATTAAGTACGTCGACAACAATTCCAACAAATAATACAAACTTTACACTTGACCTCAGTGTGAGCACCCTCGAGTCGAGCCGTTCGATTACATTCAATACAAGCTCTGTCAGCCTATCAGTGCAACGAGCGGGCTCTTTCTTTGAGCGTATCCCCCTTATGCTTTGGCCAGAAAACCCAGCAACAACTCAAATAGCTGATGTTGTAAGCTTCACGCTCGCAGGCGGCGGCTCTCAGCTGCTCAGCGACGAGAATCCTCTGACGGTCACCGCTACCGCCATCACGGTGACACGATCGGGGCGGGGTACGTTTACGATTACCCTTGACCAATCTCGTTCAGTCACACTCCAAGCGAGACACGAGGAAACCTCAACCATCTTCAGCAGTGCCGACCGTATTATTCGTCACCTAGATATCGATGCAACCGATAGCCTCACCTATTCAGTGCAGATTACGCCACAATAATAAAAACCCTGCGTAACAGCAGGGTTTTTATTATTGATTGAAGTGTTACATCACCACGCGACGTGGTTGTCGAACCTTTGCCTGGCTTTGTGGCACTATCATCTTAGCCGCTCGCTCGCGTAGGTCAAGCGACAACTGTGTTTCACCAATCCGTTCGTAGGCATCGGCGAGAATTGACAGCGTTTGCGGAATAGGCTCGAGTTCGACGGCTTTTTCAAGTGCTTCGATCATACGCCTATCATGACCGAGTTTTTCTTGCACTTTGGCATAGGCGATGTGACGGGCAGCATGGTCACTATCCATAGCGAGCGCTTGCTCAAATGCCAATGCAGCTTTGTCGTAATTTTCGGTTTCAAAATAGATAAGACCGACGTTGTGCAAGCTACTGGCGCTTGGCTCGAGGCTTTGAGCAATCTCGAAGCACTCAATCGCTTCTTTGAATTGCTGCTGTTTTGCATACAGAATACCAAGGCGGTTATAGGCACTTGCGTTACGTTCGTCAACACGAAGAATCGTCAAAAGTGCCTTTTCAGCCCGTAAATATTTACGGTCTTGCAACGACGTTTGAGCTATTGACCAGAGCTGGTCAAGTTTGTCTGAGAGTTTCGATGAGAGATCGGTGGCGACTTCTCCAACGGTTTGTTTCTGGTACAGTGCCCATGTACCAAGTAACGCAATAACGATAAGTCCTAGCATGTTCTTATTAGTATACCATAATGGAAATTACAAAAGAACCGCAGCGCTGAGCTGCAGACGAATGTTTCCCTGTTGGCTGATGCGCGCATGCACTGCTTCAAGTTTAGCAAGGGCGTGTAAGGTCGCTCCGTCATCTTTGTCTGTAAGTGAGCGTTGAAGTAGACGTAACGTATCTTCAAGCAGTGTTAATGCATCGGCGCGGTCGTTCTTATACCTATGCGCTATAACCAATCGCTTGTAAGGTTTTCCGGTAATAAATGTGCGCGCATCTTTCACGATTGAAGCACGTTTTGCAAACAATGCATCATCAGTAGCAAGTCGACTGAGAAGCGCCGGCCTGCCGCTGGCGATAAACAGGAGCTGCGCCCGTTTGGTAGCGTCCGTAACGTTCAGGTGAGTCAACAACTCATCTGATTGAGTACTGCTTATCGGCCGCACTTGAATGGTTTGGGCTCGTGAAGCAATAGTTGGAAGGAGTGAACTGGTATCATGAGTAAGCAGAAGAAATCGATTACCAGGTGTCGGCTCTTCAAGTAGCTTCAAAAAAGCATTCTGGGATGGTATTCCCATGCGTTCGACGTAGTCGATAATGATCACCCGACCCTTTTGCGAGCGGGTTCGAGTGCTTTCATATAATCTTCGAATACTCGCAACGGTAATCGTTCCCTTCTCTATGTCGGTTTTCTCGTCCTTTTCAGGAAGCACCACGATCACTTCCTCACCCTGGCGTATGATGGTTTGAGCAACAACCATTAACCCTGCCCCCTCGGCACCAGTAATAACCGCCGCGTGTGCCGTACTCGCCCTAAACGCGTCTACAAGCATCGTAGTAGTCGGATGGAATAGGTGCATTATGTGCGTGTCATCTCCTCAAATTCGGCAGGAACTGGTGCAACAAAGGTACGTCGATGTGACCCGGGGATTGTAATTTCGAGGCTATGTGCATGCAAGCATAGGCGGGCTGCGCTTTTTGCATCTCCATACACTCGGTCTCCGGCAATTGGTGTGCGAAGATACTGCATATGTACGCGGAGTTGGTGAGTCCGCCCAGTTTTTGGCTTCAGTTCAAGGAGCGATTGCTTGCCATTGCTGGCCAGCACTTGATAAACAGTAATAGCTGCCTTGCCTTTTGGATCAACCCGAAAGGTACTCGGTGCTGAGGGGTTTCTACCAATAGGAAGGTCGATTACTGCTTCGGTCAGTTTTGGTACACCATCTACGACGGCGGCGTAGTGTTTTTTTGTCGTACGGTCGGCAAATTGCTTCTTAAGCAGTGCGGCTGCTTCATCATTCCGGGCACCGATTATGACTCCGCTGGTATCGCGGTCGAGGCGGTGCACGATGCCAGGACGACTCGTTTCGAGTGCATGAGTGGTGTAGCGGCGGAAGAAATCTGCAACAGTGAACTCGGTATTCATAACCCCTTTGCTATGTGTGAGCACCCCGACCGGTTTATTCACAACAATCACATTATCATCAATATACAGTATTGGAAGTTCGTGATGTGACGTATCGGCTTGTTGGGGCGGCGAGATTGTTATCTCTGAGTTTTCGGTTACTTCCATCTTAGATGATGTCACGACGGATCCGTCAACTGAAATATAGCCAGCCTTAATATACTTCTGCACTGTACTTCGTGAGTACTCCGGGTAGCGACTCACCACTTCTTGATCAAGGCGGGTTCGAGTCACTTTTTTTGTAAAGAGGTATACGTCTTTTCCTAAGTACGGCATGCCGTAGGCTTTCATAGCACTTTCGAGAGGGTTGCGCACCAACGCACCCTCGACATCCGGGACATCAAGTCGGATGTGATCAAGTACCACCTGTACATCGTCAGCTGCTGAAGTGTCGTAGAGAACAAAATAGGTTTGTCGGTCGTAGGTAAACTTAATGAGGCGACTCAACTGTCGCTCTTGGTATGGTTTGATGTTGGTTATTTCCTTGCGTTTGGTAAGTTCGCCGGCAAGTTCAAACTTACGCAGTATTGCAAGGAGTTCAGCTGAAAGGCTCTTGGCCACAATAACACCTTTCTGTTAGTTCTATTCTATTGTACCGCATATATACAGGTGTCGGACAGCCTGGAGCAAAAGAACCCCGACGAATCGGGGTTCTCTGCTTTGCCTGAAGCGTTTAACGCTTCGAGAATTGTTCGCGCTTACGAGCTGAACGAAGTCCGTACTTCTTACGCTCTTTCTCACGTGAGTCACGCTTGAGAAGTTCTGCCTTCTTCAACGTTGGACGGAGATCAGAGTGTGCAGTAGTAAGGGCTTTAGCAATAGCAAGCTTGATTGCGTCAACTTGACCAGCACTACCACCGCCTTGTACGCGGATAGTAATGTTGAAGTCTTTTTGCTTGTTTACGAGAGCAAGTGGGTCGGTAATTTCGGCAAGGAGGGTCTTGTTGCCGTTAAGGTACTCAGCCGCAGGCTTGTCGTTAATTGTAATCGTACCCTTGCCAGCGTAAAGGCGAGCACGTGCAGTTGCTGCTTTGCGTCGTCCAAGGCCGTAAAAGTAAGAAGCATCAGCCATATTACTTTACCTCCACTTTCTTAGGTTGCTGTGCAGCATGCGTGTGCTCTGCACCTGCGAAGATTCGTAGGCGAGCCATACGCTCTGGAGAAAGCTTGTTTTTAGGAAGCATTCCCTGTACTGCTTTTTCAATGATTCGCTCTGGGAATTTTTCGCGTACTTCTGCAAGTGTCGCGTCTTTGATACCACCAGGGAAACCACTGTGTCGATAGTAGACCTTACCGGTTTCTTTGTTACCAGTTACAACAACGTTTGCAGCGTTGATAACTACAACGTAGTCTCCACCGTCAATGTGTGGGGTGTAGGTTGGCTTGTTCTTACCAATTAGCTTGTCAGCAACAATGGTTGCGATGCGGCCAAGTGGAAGCTCTGAAGCATCTACCAAGAACCACTCGCGAGCGACTTCGGTAGGCTTTTGGCTGTAGGTTTTAGCGTTTACCATTACTTAGTCTCCTTTGCGGCCACTGCTGGCTTTGGGGTGTCGCTGATTTCGTCGACAAAGGCGATAGTTGCCATTTGTGCGCCATCACCAACGCGAAGTCGCGTTCGCTCTACCCGTACGTGACCACTGGTGCGGCCAGTCAGCTGTGGTGCGATCACGTCTACAAGACGGAAGGCTGCAGCTTGGGTTGAAAGGCCAGCAATCACTCGGCGACGATTTGCAAGGTCACCCTTTTTAGCTTTAGTAATAAGTTTCTCAATGTAGCGGACGAGTTCTTTCGCTTTTGGAAGCGTTGTCTCGATTTTACCGTGCTCTACGAGGCTTGTTGCCAAACCTTTCAGGAGTGCGCGGCGTTGGTCGCGTTCGCGGCCAAACTTCCGTCCTTTATATCCGTGTCGGTGCATGTTCTAGACGTCCAATTCTGCCAATTTATCTTTGACTTCATCAAGCGCCTTGCTACCGAAGCCCTTCAGCTCACGAAGATCCTGCTCGCTGAGCATGACAAGGTCACGGACAGTGCGGATTTCGTTGTTGATGAGGGCGTTCGCGGTACGAGCGCTGAGGTTTAATTCTTCAATAGGGGTGTTGAGTTCGTTTCCTTCGTCAGCCACATCTTGGCCAAGTGCAGGAGCTGCTTCAACTGTTGTTGCGCCAGCAAGGGCGGTGTATTGGTTTACCAAAATAGCAGCAGCTTCTTCAAACGCTTCACGTGGGCTAGTAGTACCATCGGTTTCAACGTTGACTTGCAGCTTGTCGAGGTTGGTTTCTTGACCAACACGGGTACCATCAACTTTGTAACGCACACGCAGTACAGGGCTAAACATGGCGTCAAGCGCAATCATGTCGCTGTGCAAACGGTTCGCACTTGAGTCTTCAATGGTTTGGTAGCCACGACCTGATTCAACAACGAGGTCCATGACGACTGACTTTTTAGGGTCATCGATTGTTGCAATGATTTGGTCTGGGTTAACAACTTCAACATCCGCTGTGGTCTTGATGTCAGCAGCAGTAATAGTGCCAGCACCTTTCTTTTCAATACGGAGTTCAACTGGTTCGTCGCTTGAAACCTTTACGCGTACGTTCTTGAGGTTCAACATGATGTCAACGACATCTTCTTTGATACCAGGAACAGTTGTAAATTCATGGCTTACACCTTCAACGCGGAAAGCGACGATTGCGCCACCTTTCACGCTTGAGAGAAGCACACGACGGAGGCTGTTACCAAGTGTGTTGCCGTAGCCAGCTTGAAGCGGCTCAATAACGAACGATGCACTGTGAGTGCCGGTTTCTTCAACGCTGGCAAGTGCTGGGTTGTGAATGACTTTTGACATATTTATATATCTCCTTACCCTATCGTGAGTAGTACTCAACAATTAATTGTTCGTTAACTTCTGGTTCTGCCTCTGCAC
Source organism: Saccharimonadales bacterium (SeqCode) (assembly GCA_044341315.1). Lineage (GTDB taxonomy): Bacteria > Patescibacteriota > Saccharimonadia > Saccharimonadales > Saccharimonadaceae > Microsaccharimonas. Next base: position 1,144 of record JBIIRX010000030.1, on the reverse strand, counting down.
GTGTAGGAAGGCCAGTAATAGAAATGGTCATCTTTTTCGCGTCTGATTTAAGCCAGCTGAGCGCACCTTGGGTGCTTCCTTTTACAACTTCATCAAGAGCAGTAAAGTACCCAGACTTGGTGCTCTTTGGACGGACAACGAGTTCGTCACCCGGCTTCAGGCGAATTGACGGAATGTCAACACGACGGCCGTTCAGCATAAAGTGACCGTGACCAACCAGTTGGCGCGCAGCACGACGGCTGGTCGCAAAACCAGCACGGTAGACTGCGTTGTCAAGCCGTTGCTCAAGCATACGAAGAAGGTTTTCACCAGTCAGGCCTGGCTGACGGGTTGCTTCATTCATAAGCTTTGCAAACTGCTTTTCAAGCAACCCGTAGGTACGGCGTACTTTTTGCTTTTCACGAAGCTGTGTAAGGTAAAGGCTCGGCTTACCTTGGCGGCCGTGGGCGTGAACGCCTGGGATACCGCTTTTACGAGCCATGATTTTGTGCGCCTTAGGGTGAAGAGCGTAGCCTTCGCGGCGGCTCTGCTTAACAATAGGTGAAACATCACGTGCCATAAATTATCCCCTTCGCACCTTTCGCGGACGAACACCACCGTGTGGCACACCCGTTACTTCTTTAATGCTGTCGATGTTGATATCGAAGCCGTTCAACGCACGAATCGCAGAATCACGACCCTGTCCAACGCCCTTTACGAATACATCAACAGACTTAAGGCCGAAGCCCTTTGCTGTTTCAGCAGCTTTTTCAGCGGCAACTTGGGCTGCATAGGCAGTACCCTTTTTGCTTCCACGGAATCCGGTTGCGCCAGCGCTGCTTTGAGCGATAACATTCCCCTTCTTGTCAGAGAAACTCACAATAGTATTATTGAATGTTGCTTGAATGTGTAGTTGACCAGTTGGAACTGATCGCTTTTGCTTTTTCTTACTAGAATCTGCCATTGAATCAATCCTTTCCTAGGTCTTACTTGCTGCTTTAGGTTGAGCTCCACCAACAGCGATCGCGCGGCCCTTACGAGTTCGTGCATTCGTACGTGTACGCTGACCGTTTACCGGAAGGCCTGACTTGTGTCGGAGGCCGCGGTAGGCGTTGATGTCTTTCAATCGTTTAATATTGTTTGTCACGAGACGCTGGAGGTCGCC
>JBIIRX010000015.1:0-14703 GCA_044341315.1 Saccharimonadales bacterium (SeqCode) | reverse complement strand
AAAGGCTTCGTCTGAAAGCAGATTAATGAGCGTTTCGAGCTTATCTTCTTTACCCGACGCCTCAACAACATCCTGATCAACTCGTTCAGAGGTATCAGCGGTGCGAACCGAAACAGTCTCAGGATTGTTCAAGAATTCTTTGGTGAGTTCAGCGATCGAAGGGGTAATTGTGGCGCTAAAGAAAAGGGTTTGGCGCTCAGGAGCCGTTTGGCTGACGATTGTGCGAATGTCATTAATGAATCCCATATCGAGCATACGGTCAGCTTCGTCGAGTACCAGAGTGGTAATGGTGTTGAGCTTGAGCTCCTTACGCTTTACGAGATCCATAAGTCGACCTGGTGTACCAATAATAACGTGCGGGTTACGGCGAAGCTCACGAATTTGGCGGTCCATGTTCGTGCCACCAACAATCAGCGTTGAGTAGAGCTTCATATTGTAGGAGAAGTCACGGAACTGTTCTTGAATTTGCTGGGCAAGCTCACGAGTTGGCGCAACAATAAGTACTGAGTTGGCGTCGCGGTTTGCGTACAGCTTATCGATAATTGGAAGCAGGAAAGCAGCAGTTTTGCCCGTACCAGTATTGGCAAGCCCAATAACGTCGCGTCCTTCCATAGTAAATGGAATTGACTGGTCTTGAATGGCGCTTGGCTTTACGTAGCCTTTAAAATCGATGTTCTTTTGGAGGGGAGCTACGAAGTTAAAGTCAACAAAAAGGTGCGTTGGCTCGTATGGCGCATCTTCAGCACCAATAGTAGCCTTATTAATAAATTTGCTTGGATGAATGTAGGCACCACGACGCTGACCAGATTTACCGCCATTACGTGAACCGCTTTTTCCTGGGCGGAACGAGCGTACACCTGGACGATTACCGCTTGGGCGAGCCGAACGGGTTGAGGTTGATGAATTTGAGTTTCGATATGCCATGATAGCAAGGGCCCCTTTCTGGGGTTAGTAGTATAGTTCGAGAACGCCGCCGAGGCACAAAGTGTGCACTATCTAAAAAAAGTGGGTTGGGCCTTAAAGAGAGAATTCTCGCTGCAGACGAACAGCGAGAACCTTATACTTCAGTTTCATGGTGGGCAGGACAGTACCAAACCCCTGAAGACCATAGCGGTATCCATTCGGATGCAATACTTTCATTATAGCACAACTGGGATGGAATGTCCAGCCCCGTAAAGAGTGCAAAAAATAACCCTCCGAAGAGGGCTATTTTACAGTGCTTGGTAATTACCAGCTGCGTTGGCGGAATGAACCACCGCCGTTGTTGCCGCCGAAGCTGCGTCCGCCGCCGTTGTCGTCACGACGTGGGCGGTCTTCCTTTGGACGAGCAAGTGAAACGTTGATAGCGCGGCCATCAAGTTCTTTACCGTTAAGCTGATCGACAGCTTTTTGGTTGTTCGCTTCGTCAGCGAATTCAACGAAGCCAAATCCGCGTGAACGGCCGGTTTCGCGGTCAGTAACAACGCGAGCGCTGGTTACTTCACCGATTTCTTCGAAGAAAGCTTTTAATGTGTCGTCAGTAGTTGCGTACGCAAGGCTACCGATGAAAAGATTAGTTGTTGCCATGTGAATGGTATTCTCTCTTTTATGGTTTAATAGTGTGCGTCAGTTTTGACCCGTCTACATTGTTCTCATAAAAGTTTGGTGACCCTTTAGAAAATACGTGCACGTTGTAACAGCTCTGAACATGCTTAGTTAAACATATTATCCGCAAAAAAGCTACTGCTACTTGATTTATCCCCTCGGTCAGCTTATGATACAGGTACTTAGGAAAACATAAACAGGATAGACCCATGCATATTACTGTAGTTGGAGGCGGCTTCGGTGGCGTAAAAGCGGCACTAGAATTAGCAAAACATAAACGCTCACGCATTACCCTTATTAGTGACCGACCTGACTTCCAGTACTATCCAGCACTGTATGGAACGGCGACCGGAAAAAGTCATTTGCAGTCGTGGGTGCCGCTTGGTGAAATCTTTGCACAGTACCCAAATGTAACAATCATCATCGATAGCATTACAGGAATCAACAAAGAGACGCAAACGCTTACGTCTGAATCGGGTACTCCATACAGCTACGACAAGCTTATTCTTGCGCTTGGTTCGGTTACAACATACTTTGGCATTGAGGGGCTCGATCAATACGCATATGGCATTAAGTCATACGATGAAATTCGACGCTTGCAGCAACATCTCCTTGATGAGTTTTCAAAGCCACATGGTGCCGATGCACACTTCTTGGTGATTGGCGGGGGTCCGACCGGTGTTGAGCTCGCCTCATCGCTGGGAAGCTACCTTAAAGACCTCAAAGAACGATTCAAACAACCAGAGCCACGCATTTCGATTAACTTAATCGAAGCAGCACCCCGGGTGCTTCCACGAATGTCAGAACAGGCAAGCGCGCTTGTGACACGGCGTCTTAAAGCATTAGGTGTGCACGTTGAAACCAATAAAAAGGTTGAAGCCGAAACAGCCGACGCACTGATCGTCAACGGGAGGCCTATCAAAAGCCATACTGTTATTTGGACATCTGGTGTTGCGAATAATCCTTTTTTCAAAAACAATGCCGACCAATTTGAACTTTCTCCAAATGGGAAAGTCGTCGTTGACGCACATCTGCGCTCAAGCAAAAACGTCTACGTTATTGGCGATAATGCGTTCACGCAGTACAGCGGGTTGGCCCAGACTGCCTTAAAAGATGGTATTTTCGTCGCGAAGCATATCCTCCGTGCATCGAATAAACCATATAAGGCCACACTGCCGCCTGTTGTAGTACCTGTTGGTGAAGGTTGGGCCGTTTTCGAATATAAGAAAATCCGTTTTGGTGGCTGGCTTGGTGCGCTTGTACGCCAGGCGGCTGACTTTGTTGGGTATAAAGATATATTGCCGTTTGGCCAAGCCCTTGGTGTGTGGCGTGCTCAATCGGTGAAGCAAGAGGCGGTATACTACGCTAAACCGCAAGAATCTCACAAATAAAGAAAGCGCCCCGTGGCGCTTTTTCTTATTCTTCCACGAATATGGAGGCTCGACGACGAACTTTTATATGCGTTGCTATCGTCACCGCAAGCGTGATAGTGAGGTAAAACAACCCAGAGAGGCAGGTACGGAGGATATCAGCCTGTAAGACAACAAGTAAGTACGTACCACTGGCAACCGTTGCAACCATCATGCCATAACTTGTGAGAAGCTTGTTCAGTGATGGTTTAAAGAATGTGTAGCTGGCAAGCCCAATGCTTGAAAGCGCAATAAGTACATGGAGTAAAACAATCATGCTTATAGTATACCGCTACACAAGGAAGCCGCCAACAGCAATCAGGAAAATCATCGCCAGCAACACAAGCAGTGAAATGCCAAACATTGTTCGCGCCCATTTTACATCGTCGTATTTTGAATAGAGTGTAATACCTTTGTACACCCAATAGAGCGCTAAGCCGATAGCACCTACCATGTATATGATTCCCGTATACCCGAGGAGTGTAAGGAGTGGTACGGTAAGTGCAAAAAATAATACCGAAACCATAATATGTGCTTTTGTTTTTGATAATCCAAACCGAACCGCCCACACAGGTAAGCCGGCTTTCGCATAATCATCGCGCCGAAACATAGAAATGGCATAAAAATGCGGGATTTGCCAGAAAAATAAAATGAGGAACAATATCAACGCTGCGATATCGAGTGTGCCCGTTAAGGCGGTGTATCCCGCAACCGGCGGCAAGGCACCTGGTACGCCGCCAATCAGCGTACTCCAGGCCGTCGTACGTTTTGCGAAGCCATATACAGCGATATACCATACATACGCAACTACTCCTAAGAGCACGGTAAGTGTGTTCGTTAAAACGAACAGCGCCCCAAAGCCAAGTATGCCCAGTATCGCTGCAAATAGAAGGGCTCGTTTTTTGCTTATCGTGCCTTTAACAATCTCGCGCTTTGCGGTCCGCTTCATACGCGTATCCAGATTACGGTCAATGATGTTATTCAGTACACAAGCCGAGGCAATGACGAACGCGGTACCGCCAACACCACCAAGCAATGCCCAAAGACTAAACGGCACCATGCTCGCCGCCAAGAAAAATCCAGCAACTGCTGTTAATGTATTGCTGAGTGTAATTCCAGGCTTCAATAGCTGAAGGTATGAACGTGTATGTCGCTCCACTAAATACCCTGGTTTTTCTGCATATATTCACGCATTTGGTCAGGGCTCATGTGCATCATGTTGTAATCAAGGTTGTGCATAATCCAAATGGTTCCAATCACAACAATCAACACAACCAGCAACGTAAAGTAAAAGGTTGCAGCTTTCCAACGGCTGCCCTGGCCCAAGTGTAAGAAGAACACCATTTGTACAATTAATTGTACAACTGCGATAGCCAGCACCGCATAGATACGCATATCTTTAGGAAGCAGCTGGTTCACGACCATAAAGTAGGCAAGCAAAGTGGTGACGATCGAAAGTACAAACCCAATCACGTAGGAAGTGTAGCGAGCTGCGGGCTGTTTTACTGTATGGTGATTCATGCAATCCCTCCAATTAGGTAGACAATACTAAAGATGAAGATCCAGATAATATCAAGGAAGTGCCAAAATAGACTTAACAGTGAGAGTCGGAAGAGATCTTGCTGTTTGAAATTATACCGCCATAAACGGTAGATGACGACCGCCACCCACAGCAACCCGATCGTAATGTGAATACCATGCGTTGCAACAAGTGTGAAGAACGCCGATAAGAATGCGCTCGTCTGCGGCCCAGCACCTTCGTGGATGAGCTTGACGAACTCATACAACTCCATACCCAAGAAGCCAGCACCAAGCAGGAAGGTGACCACCAGCCATACAATGCTTTGCTTCTTGAAGCCAGCGTGGGCTGCCAGTACCGCGAGGCCAATTGTAAAGCTACTAGTGAGTAGCAAAAGTGTCTCAACAAGCACAAAGGGCATCGAGAACAGCTCTGCACCCGACGGGCCGCCCGCAGTAGCATTCCGTAGTACAGCAAAAGTTGCAAATAATGATGCAAACAGCACACAGTCGGTCATGAGATAGATCCAAAAGCCGAGTGTTTTTCGATCGCGAATTGCCTGGAGTTCGTGTGATCGTTCCATATTAGAGCGTTCCTTTCTGATGGGCGCTGGCCATACGTGCAATCTTCTGGGCACTAAGTCGTTCGTCAGGTTCGTCATCCGAGAGCTTCATAATCACCGTAATCACAGCTGCAATAAACGATACTACCACCAGCCACCACATATGCCAGACCATACCCACACCAAAGGCAAGCGCCAATCCACCAATAATAACGCCAACGCCACTCGGCTTCGGTACCCAAATATCCTCAAATTCAGTCACCGGCTTCAATCCTTGTTTTTTCATCTCCCAAAATGCATCACGGCTGGTAACGGCTGGTATTTTTTCGAATACATATTCAGGGGGTGGGGAAGTCGTGAGCCATTCGAGGGTACGACCATCCCAGGGGTCGTTGCCAACCCGATTCTTATCGCGCTGGAGATAGCTCACAACGATTTGTAACAGTTGGAAAAACACCCCTACGCAGATGAGCGCAACACCCGCACCAGCTACTATAAATAATCCTTGCCAGCCGAGGGATGAGTCGTAGGTGTCAAGCCGACGCGTCGCGCCCATGAATCCAAGAATATAGAGTGGAGTGAATGCTACCACGAAGCCAACGATCCAGCACCAGACTGCCCATTTGCCAATGCGTTCATTGAGCGTAAAGCCAGCAAATTTAGGAAACCAATAGGTAAAACCGGCAAAGGCCCCAAACAATACACCGCCCACAATCATGGTATGGAAGTGTGCGACCAAAAAGAGGCTGTTATGTACTTGAAAATCAAGGGCTGGTAACGACATCATGACGCCAGCTAAACCACCCATCGTAAACGTCACCACAAAGCCCATAAACCACAGCATTGGCGTTGTCATGCGTACACGGCCTTTATACATTGTAAATATCCAGTTGAAGACTTTCACACCTGTTGGAATCGCAATCACCATAGTCATAATACCGAAGAAGGTATTTACTGCCGCGCCGGCCCCCATGGTAAAGAAGTGGTGCAGCCAAACGGTGAAGGAAAGGATGGTGATAGCAATGAGCGCAATTACCATTGAAGTGTAGCCAAAAATGCGTTTTCTTGAGTAAGTGGCGACAATTTCAGAGAAAATACCGAAGGCGGGCAGAATCAATATATAGACTTCCGGGTGACCCCACGCCCAAATGAGGTTAATGTAGAGCATTGGGTTTCCGCCAGCATCCGTGGTGAAGAAATGCATATCAAGTAGGCGATCGAGCGAGAGGAGCCCCAGTGTGACCGTAAGAATTGGAAAGGCAAACATAATAAGGGCGGTACTACAGAGCACACTCCAGCTAAAAATCGGCATTTTCATTAAGCTCATACCTGGTGCACGCATCTTGAGGATGGTGACGAAGAAATTAATACCCGTCAATAAGCTTCCAATACCTGCTATCTGTAATGACCAAATCCAGTAATCTACCCCGACCCCCGGACTATATTCTATGCCTGAAAGCGGCGGATAAGCCAACCAGCCTGCTGCAGAGAACTCACCGACAACTAGGGGCGCATTGATCAAAATCATGCCGGCTGCGAACAGCCAAAAGCTTACCGAATTCATGAACGGAAAAGCAACATCTCGAGAGCCAATTTGCGACGGTACAATCATGTTGAAAAGTGCTGCAATCACCCCCATTGCCACAAAGAAAATCATAATTGAGCCGTGGGCGGTAAAGATTTGCTGAAAATGATCAGCTGTTAATAATTCAGGGGAGCCATTCAAGGCCTGCTGCCCCCGGAGGAGCATGGCATCGGCCAGGCCACGAAGAATCATAATCAGCACAACAACGAGGTACATGATACCAATTTTCTTTGGGTCGAGGGCGGTAAGCCAGTTTTTCCAAAGCCATGTCCATTTTTTGAAATAAAAGAGTGCTCCAATGACACCAAGCAAGCCTACCACCATGCCAATACCGGCACCGGCCATAATTGGCTCATGTACGAAATCTTGAAGCTCTAAGCGACCAAACACAAAATGTTGAATTGCTGGCCAGACGTCGTGCAGCATATTAGTGCGCCCCCGCTGTGGCATGCGTAGAAGAATCCATTGAACCCATGTACTTCATTATAACGTCATCATAGAGAGAACCTTGCACTAATCCATATGTTTTTTCTGGAGTATCTTTGCTTGGCTTTTCTAATTCGTCATAACTTGCAGCCGTCAGCCAGTCGGTTGAATCCATACTTTTTCGTACCCAGTTATTAAAGCCATCTTGGTTCATAGCGTTCACTTTAAAACGCATGCCCGCAAAGCCATCACCACTCAAGTTTGCCGATGAACCATTGTAGGTCCCAGGAGCATCAGCCATAAAATGAAGTTTTGTCGACATGCCGGTCATGGCATAGACTTGCCCAGCCAAAGAGGGTACCCAAAATGAGTTCATTGGTGCATCGGCAGTAATACTCAACTCAACTGGTGTTTTTTCTGGAATATTCAAATAGTTCACCGTGGCAATTCCTTGGTCAGGGTAGATGAAGAGCCACTTCCATTCAAGCGCAATAACCTGTACCTTCAGCGGCGCTTTATCAGACTCTAGGGGCTTGTAGGGGTCGAGTGCATGGGTAGAAATGGCCGTAATAATCGCTAGTACAATGATAATAAGCGCCGGCACACCCCACCATAAAAACTCGAGTTTTAGATTGCCATGCAGCTCAGGGTCGTACTGTGCTTTGGTATTTCCCTCGCGATACTTCCAGGCAATCGTAAATAACAATATAAACACTGGGAGAACGACAAATACCCCAAGCCCAACACTCACTAAAATGAGAATGTACTGTTGATACGCAATCGTGCCGGCCGGCTGAAGCACAGGGAGTGCGCGACCCTGCGTCACATACATCAGTATCGCAATAATCGCACCGGATACGACGACCGACCCAACGACTTGAAGCAGGCGTTTCACAAGTTTATTTTTGTGTTGCATATGCTTATATCATAAGCCAAATAGTACAATTCACCAAGCATCTGTAGCGGTGTATGTGACTACTGTGTTTTGGTATGAAGCGGATGTGATCTACGATAGACTCCCCAGCCATATATCACTCCTATGACCGTAAGCACCCAAGCGGCACTCATGAGCCACCCAGCCAATACGTCACTCGGGTAGTGAACGCCCAAATATAGTCGAGAAAAGCCGATAAGAAACACGTACATGAGTGCAGTAATAAGCACCGGCACCCGGTACCGTGATCGCCAGAACACCACAGCAATACAGAAGGCGAGCGCGGCACTTGCCATCGCATGGCCACTTGGAAACGAAAAACTTGTTTCGGTAACAAGCTGATGCCACAAATCTGGCCGGGCGCGCTCAAAAATGAGCTTGAGAATAAGGTTTAATGCGGCCGCTCCACCCACACCCGCTACGACAAGCAGTATATATTTGTAGCGTTTCTTTAGAGCCAAGAAAAGTACTACGGTAAGGGTTATCGCCACTACTGAGGTAACGTCTCCTAAATGAGTAACTATGAGGAAAAAGCTATTCCAGAAATCGTTCGAGCCAGCATGAATTGCCTCGAGAATAGACTGATCAAGCACCAGCGTTTCACCCTCACGGACTTCATCAGCGAGCGAGGCAAAGCCAATTGATGCCGCTAAGAAAAGCGCAAAGCTAAGGAAAATTTTAACGCTGAACGGCCAGCGCTCGGCATGTTTGAGATAGTTTTTTATATTATTCATCATATAAAGTATAGGCGTTCGACTGCAGATATTCAAAGTGAAACGGCGCCTGTGCACCAACAAGAAGAAAGTTTTGCTCTTCACCGTGAGGATAATTCACGTCAGCTGGATAGAGGGCGACAGTGTGAAACACTTCTCGGTACTGAGCGATTAGTTCATGGGCAAGCCGCCGGCGGCGAGGCGTGTACTCGGAAATGAGATTCATTGCCACAGTACCGTTTTTTGTAAGCAGTCGTGCATATACCTTGAGAGCTTTATTTGATACTAAATGGGGTGGAATGGTATACCCAGAAAAGGCATCGATGATAATGAGGTCATATGCTTTGCTGCGAGTGGCAGCAAAACGTACACCATCCTCTGCATAGATTGCTAAGCGCGGGTCGCTCGGGAGGTTGAAATATTCGTATGCCGCTTCGATAAGTGCCGAGTCAATTTCAACCACATCAATCTGAGCAGTCGGAAAGCGTTCATAAAGCGCCTTCGGAAGCATGAATGCACCACCGCCAATCACCAGTACTCGACTCGGCGGAATGCTTAATGCAATTTCGAGAAACCGCTGGTTATAATCAAACAACAGTTCGCCTGAATCATCGAGTGCTGAGCCGGACTGCGGCGAACTCTGAGCGCCGTAAAGAACACGTGCCGGCCGGCCGTTGTAGCGTGTGTCGACAATTTTATAGTCACCATACTCACTCTTGAAGGTGTGGACTGTTTTTGGCAATTGCATCAGTATATCTTTCTCATTACATGCCTCAAAGAACACATGGGAGTATTCGTTTTTCGGCTGTTACAGTCAGTGTGCACCGAGCGTCTATCACGTACGATTCGCCATCGAGTTGAATAGGCAGGCTATGAATTGTTTGACACGAGAAGCGCCGGATCGAACGTACCTTTTTTGTACCTATTGTCGCAGCCGTACAAAGATACCCGATTAAGCGAAGTTTGGAACGAAACCGAATGATACTCAACTCAATTTTTCCATCCGTGACTGAACTATCTTTTGAAAGCTTCAGAATTTTAGACATTCGTGAAATATTTCCGAACAAAATACTACTATATCGACGGCGCTTACCATCGACAATAAGTTTAACTGAGTGAAACGAAAGTAACGAACGAAGCACGATCCATTTCTCAGTCAGGGCATTTGGCCTTTCTTCAGTAAGGTGTTTGGCTGCAGAAGCGCTCACCCCAATACCGGCATACGAATGTGCGTAGCGTACCCAAGTCTTGCCATTAACTATTGCGGTGACTTTTATGACATCGATGAGCTGAAAACGGTTCGCTGCTATAGCCTTTGCGAGGGAGTCGCTCCCGAGCTCGCTAAAATGGTCATTAGCATTTCCAGACGGAAGCACACCCACTACTAAGTATCCAGGCCCATCTATAAGGGCTCCGTTGACTACTTCGTGATAGCCCCCGTCACCGCTCGATGAAATGAGTATCATCGGTGCGCCCTGCTTGGCATAGCGGCGAGCCAGCTCCTCACCGTGACCAGCATGTGACGTCTTTTTTGTCGTCACCTCTACACCATGACTGCGAAGCTCTTTTGAAAGCCTAAAAGCATTGGCTTTGCTATCTCCAGTGCTGTTGGGGTTATACAGTATTACGACCTTCATACTCTTTAGTATAGAGTACTGACGGTCAGCTGAGCGGATACTTTTAAATTAGGTGATATTTTTAACAGAATATTTCAAGAACACCCCTTAGGATAAGACTATACCTAACCGAGGAGGGCCATGAGTCACTATACAATTCAAGATCCACGAACACAGTTTCCACAACCACCATTTCCAGAGCAACCACAAAATGAGCCTGGCCTTGCCAAGAAAATGGATCCACAACCAGACCATGGTGAAACTTCCTATGAAGGGAAGGGTCGACTTGAAGGTCGCAAAGCGCTTATCACTGGTGGAGATTCAGGTATCGGCCGAGCAACGGCAATTGCATTTATGCGTGAGGGGGCTGCCGTTGCCATAAATTATCTGCCCTCCGAGCAACCAGATGTTGATTCTTTAAAAGAGTTATTCGAACATGAAGGTAAAACACTCATCTGTCTTCCAGGAGATGTCACTAATCATGCCTTTACGCAGCAGCTCGTGCACGATGCAGTTTCGCAGTTGGGCGGCCTAGATGCATTAGTACTTAATGCTGGTAAACAGGTGTATGTTGAAAATTTTGATGATCTTTCGGAAGACCAATTTGATGCAACCTTCAAAACGAATATTTATGCGCCATTTTGGATATTAAAAGCTGCGAGCCAACATTTGCAACCGGGAGCTTCAGTAGTAATTACTTCATCCATTCAAGCCTACAGCCCGAGTGAAGGATTAGTTGACTACGCCTCAACGAAGGCAGCTGAAAAAGCATTTGTTCAAGCCCTTGGCGGACAATGGGTGCAATCGAAGGGTGTTCGCGTTAATGCCGTCGCACCTGGGCCAATTTGGACGGCGCTGCAGCCATCAGGCGGTCAACCTCAAGAAGCGGTTAAGGAATTTGGCACGCAAGTTCCTTTGAAGCGTCCCGGCCAGCCAGTCGAACTTGCCCCTGCGTACGTATTTTTAACCAGCCAAGAAGCAAGTTACGTTTCTGGTGAAACGTATGGTGTTACTGGTGGATCACCAACAGCCTAAAGGAGGAACAATGAATACTAATTATCAAGCACCGTCTGATACCTCATCTGACGACCTGACACTGCACACGTATCAAGACGACTTAAATACGAACGATGCGCTCACAGACCCAATCATTGACGAAGAAACAGACGATCCAACTGAAGAGCTCGGCATCGACCCAGCAGAATTCAAGGCCGAACTCGATAAATACGATTTTGATGAAGCTGGCCACGGCGACGACGATATGCGTGAGGCGATTGAAGACGCCGATGACCTCAATGAAGAAGATACAAGCCGTCCATAATTAAGCAAGGAGCATTCTATGCGAGCAGTGACATGGCAAGGGAAGCGAAAAGTGAGCGTTGAAGAAGTACCAAATCCCGTACTTCAAGAGCCAACCGACATTATTATTAAAGTAACCTCAACCTGCATATGTGGTTCGGACCTGCACCTTTATGAAGTGATGGCACCATTCATGGAAAAAGGTGACATCATGGGCCACGAGCCAATTGGGATTGTCACAGAAATCGGTAGTGCAATCACAAATGTATCGGTAGGAGATAGAGTAGTTATTCCTTTCAATATCGCCTGTGGATCCTGTTATATGTGCCAGCAAGGGCTGCAATCGCAGTGTGAAACTACTCAGGTTAAAGAACATGAACGCGGCGCAGCCCTTTTTGGATACAGCAAACTGTACGGCCAGGTTCCCGGTGGGCAAGCAGAGTATTTACGTGTTCCCCAAGCACACTATGGACCAATCGTAATACCGCCTGAAGGAGCCGATGATCGGTACATTTACCTTTCGGATGTACTACCAACTGCGTGGCAAGCAGTGACATACGCGTCGATTCCCGACGGTGGTTCGGTTGTTGTTATGGGGCTTGGCCCAATAGGCGACATGGCTGCGCGGATCGCACGTTACAAAGGAGCAAAAACCGTCATTACAGTTGACCTCGTGCCTGAGCGATTAGAGCGTGCCCGACGCAATGGGTTTGAGGTTATCGATATTTCTCAGAACGACGTACATCTCACTGAGGCAATTCTTGAAAAAACCGATGGTCGCGGCGTCGATGCTGTTATTGATGCGGTCGGCATGGAAGCTCACGGCGCACCCATCGAAAAATTTGTCCAACAAGCCAGCGGGTTACTCCCTGATGCGTTGGCTGAGCCACTTATAGAAAAAGCGGCCGTTGATAGAATGTCCGCCCTGCATGCTGCCATCGACGCAGTCCGGCGCGGCGGAACCATTTCAATTAGCGGTGTCTACGCCGGAAAAAGCGATCCCATCCCGATGGACACTTTGTTTGATAAACAGATTCAAATTCGGATGGGACAAGCAAATGTGAAACGGTGGATCCCTGAAATTTTACCACTGCTTACCGACGAAGATCCATTAGGTGTTGATTCGTTTGCGACGCATCATGTATCACTCGATGAAGCGCCCGCCATGTATGAGCTATTTCAAAAAAAGCAGGACGGCGCTATTAAAATCGTCCTTCATCCTTAGTGCTAAGAAGATGTTCGGACGCGCGTCTGGTCTTCAAGCGCACGGTTTATTGTCGCGCCTAACAAGGTTGCGAATGCTGTTAGGTTAAGCCAAATCATAAGTACGATAATGCCAGCGAAGACGCTATATGATTCAGAGTAATGCGCGAAATATCGTGCATACAGGAAGAAGAGCGTTGTCCCAATCAGCCATACAAGTGTTGCAATAAGCGACCCCCATGTCACCCACTGCCAATGTGGGTTACGTCGGTTTGGTGCGTACCGATAAAATATCGATAACCCTAGCGTGACAATGCCCGCTATCACAATCCAACGAATAATAAGAATGGCCCACGTAATCCTGAGAGGTACACCCCATCCAGAAAGTACATTTTCATTGAGAACAAGCAGGAGAATAACTACCCCAATGATACATGCCGCTAACAAAATATGAGCAACACTCACAAGCCGTTGCTTGATGAATGTTCGATTTTCGTCAACTTCATACAGTGCATTGACAGCCTTAATAACGTTGCCCATTGCACCTGAAATACTAAAAAGAGCAATTGAAATTCCAATAATAGCGACTGCAACACTTGAAGATGGGTTACTGAGCGCAATGGTTAATTGGCTTGAAATAAGCAGCGCAATATCACTCGGAAGGAATGAATCGAGCACCTGAGCGATTCGGCTAATGTCTTCCGGAGCAAGGAAAAAACTACTTATCGCGACCGTTGCGGCAATCGTAGGAAATAACGCAAACGTAAGAAAATACGCAATACCGGCCGCCAGAATAGCAATGTTTTTTGATGCAATAGCGTTTTTCGTGGCGATGAGCGCACTCTTCCAATCTTTCAAAGCAAACTTTCGAGGAGTTGGTGCGAACGTTTTTGAAGTGTCCTGTACGATCGATACGACTCGACGTACAATCGGCAATTGTTTCATGGTTTTCATAAGATTAGTATACTGCCTCACATTCTTTAAAATCGTAAAATATATCACAGCGAAAGCGGCTGTATTACGCATCAGCTTCGATACGAGCAAGTGAAAGCCTAAAAGTGAGATCGGGCTGGCTCTCATCTGAAATTTCTACCGTACCGTTATGCAGTGCGGCAATTGTTTTCACCCAATAGAGTCCGAGCCCCAGCGTGTGCTGCTCGGCAATGTCCGTTTTCGGTGAAGAAAATGTATTGAACAGTTGCTCGCGCGTAACCGAATCAATCGAAACACCATGGGCAATAACGTAAATGCGAACCGTATTCGCGTCAGCCGTTAGCACCAGCGCACGATGCCCTTTTGCATACGCTTTCGCCGCACTGACTAAATGACAAAGAGCCGTTTCAAGAATCCCCGCATCAATGCGTACCAATACCGGTTCGTCCACTTTAGAAATGGTGAGCTGGGGATCAATTTCTAACAAGGAGGCTTCCGAAGCGTTCATCGCCTCATGTACGTCAGTCAATCGTTTATGAAGTACGACCTTACCACTATCGAGCTGCGCCACAGATAATAGCTCTTCAATGACAGCTTGCTGTTTTTCATTCTCCCGAATCGCGCGCTGTAAGGCGTCTTTTTGGGGAGTAGACAGCGTGTCCATAGTGGTCGCCAGTATTTTTAGCGAAGCTGCAACTGACACGACCGGCTCATGCAGCTGCTTCGATGCGACAGCAATAAACTCATCTTTGATACGATTCAGTTTTTCGAGCCGCTCATCTTCAAGGGTGGATAGTGCAATATCACGCTCCATCTTTTCAATGAGCAAGTCGACGCGCTCTTTTTCTAAACGAGCTGAGATGTCATTTTGAAAGCCTATAAAGTGAGTGAGCACATGATCGTCATTAAATACTGGAGAA
>JBIIRX010000025.1:0-12689 GCA_044341315.1 Saccharimonadales bacterium (SeqCode) | reverse complement strand
TCCAAAATGGTACACCGTCTTTAGTATAATTGAGTAGCACAACACTTGTATCTTTCGTGTCGTCGATTGCTTGCCGTAGCTTACTCACTTCGCGTCGATCGGTTCCTTCACCTTGCATGAAGCGGCAATTTTTCCCAATAATTTCTTTACGTGAGTAGCCGCTCAACGTTAAAAAGGCATCGTTACAATAGACGATAGGATTGTCTTCCGCCTGAGCGTCAGTAATGGTGATAGGACTTCCCGTTGACGCTAATGCTTTAATAAGGACGGCAGTATCTGACAAATTCATTATTTCATTGTACACTATTGATTTTATTTGCCTACCAGGCTGGTAGAAACGCCTCATCACTCATAAGTCAAATCGCCTGCCAAAAACAGTACCTATTCTATATCTACCGCCCCTTGTCGAATGACTTTAACGGTAGTACCTACGACCTGGACAATTGTTGATGGGGGACGATTTACTACGCCACCGTCTTCGTACCACTGAATCGTATCGCCAAAATAGGCGCGCGCTTCGTTAATCGTCGTTGCTGGCGGTTCACCCGGTAGGTTCGCGCTACTGGTCTGTAAGGGCCCGGTCTCTTCAAGAAGTGCCTGTAACCAAGGGTCACTAGGAATTCGCACAGCGAGACTTCCAACGCCTTGGTGCAGATACTCTAGATCGGGGCAAGGAACAATGACACTGACGGCCCCAGGCCAGAATTGCTCAACAGCTGTAAGAGAACGTCGTTTAAAACCGAGTGCGACAAGTTGCTCAATTGATGCTGCAATCAGTGTACCCGGTTTATGCTCACGATGTTTAGCTGCATATACCGCCTGAACAGCGACAGGGTCAGCGGCGCGCCCTACAACACCATAAACAGTGTCAGTGGGAATAACAGCTATCGCACCCGGCTGCTGTAAAAACTCTGAAAGAGAGGTCGTACGTCTCATAAGAACTAGTATAGCAAAACGGCCTTACGTCAACCTGATGCTTAACCCCAGCCCACCAAATGATTCGCATATATATACTGGTTCATTCGGCGTGCTTGCTTCAGCATTGTAGGTATAGCCAAGTTCGTTAAAATGACAGAGCGCTTGAGTATCGGTGATCCTCTCTTGAAGCACCCAGCGGGCAAACGCACCGCGGGCAATTTTCGCATGCACCGCTACAAACGTTGGGCGACCGGTTTTTGGGCTTATAGTTAAAAACGTAGGAGTGACAACCGGATTAGTCACGTAGGGAAGCACTGCTTTCGTATATTCAACCGCTGATAGGTTAAGGACTGGCTGCGCTTCCTCGGTAATGAGCGTCGCCAAGCGATCTCCCCAAAACTGATACAGACTCTGGCCATCAGGCAGTTTGTACCCCATCTCGAGCCGATAGGGTAGAGTACCGTCGCACGCTCGCAGCCCGCCGTATAGTCCAGACAAAATAATAAGGTGCTCATGTGCATATGCTCGATCTTCGCTTGACCACGTGTGTGCCTGTACCCCACTATAAATATCGCCGACAAACGCATCAATCGCCGGTACCTGGCGTGCTTTTATGGTTGACCACTCTTCGTATAATGCCATTACTTCTTCTGATTTCTTTGCTGAAACATGCATTAATTTTTGAATTGTTGAAGCGTCTTGCTGCTTCCAAAGCGCAGCCAGCGCTGATGCCTGTGCGAGAAAACGCGGCGTACCAAGTGGCGGGTGGATATGAGTGGGTACGCGCATGGTCTTTGAAGAGTGAAGCAGAATATACATACATATAGTGTATGGACTTTGTATGCGTTCGCCAAGACTTTGCGTAATCGAGTGAAACTCAGTACACTAATACGGTTGTCTAAGGAATACATATGAAACACACTCAAGAACAAAGAAATAAACGTATCATTAATTTGCTGATTATCTCAGCATTCGTCGTTATTCTTAACGAAACCGTCATGGGTGTTGCTATCCCGCATCTCATGAGCGACTTAGGAATCACAGCGCTCGCTGCACAGTGGCTCACCACTGGATTCCTCCTTACCATGGCAGTGGTCATACCGACAACCGGCTTCTTGATTCAACGTATTCCAACCCGCACACTGTACGGTATTGCTATGGGGCTCTTCGTAGCCGGAACGGCTATAGCAGCCGCAGCACCTGGGTTTGAAATGCTGCTGGTTGGCCGAATTGTGCAAGCGGGTGGCACGGCGATAATGTTGCCGCTTCTCATGACGACGGTCATGAGACTGGAGCCGCACGAAACGCTTGGCCGACGAATGGGAAATATCTCGATTGTCATTGCAGTCGCTCCTGCTATTGGACCCACGATTTCAGGGCTTATTTTGAGCCAATTAAACTGGCGCTTTTTGTTTATTTTCGTCTTACCAATTGCTAGTACAATGCTCGTAATTGGAGCGCGAGCTATGCACACCATTGGCAAAACTATTAAAGCGCCGATCGATATACCGTCTGTTATATTATCAGCATTTGGCTTTGGCGGTATTGTGTTCGGCCTCAGTAGCCTTGGCGAAGCGTCGGGCGAAGGGAGTAACTTGCAGATAATCATTCCTGTGTGTATCGGCGTTGTTGCATTGGCGCTCTTTATCTGGCGTCAGCTTATGCTGCAACGCAACGACCGAGCGTTACTTGACCTCAATACCTTTCGTACACCAACCTTCACTGCCTCAATTATTATGTTTGTGATATGTATGATGGGAATGTTTGGAGCATTGATTTTGCTACCATTGTATATGCAAAATGTGCTTGAACTCTCTGTGCTCAGTAGTGGTTTATTGCTCCTTCCGGGCGGGCTCGCAATGGGGTTACTTGCTCCGTTTGTTGGCCGCGCGTATGACAAAATTGGGCCGCGCCCGCTCTTGCTGGTTGGGGCAACCCTTACCTCAGCGGCACTCTGGCTCCTTGCCATTACATTAAAAGAGAGTAGCCCGTGGTTTGTACTACTTATCGGGCATATCATCTTTAGTGTTGGACTGGCATTTATATTTACACCGCTCTTTACAAGCAGCTTGGGGTCACTCCCGAAACATTTGTACTCGCACGGTTCCGCAACGGTTTCAACGATGCAACAAGTTGCCGCAGCAGCCGGAACGGCCTTTTTCGTGGCAATTATGTCGGGTGTTGTCACTGAAGCGCTTGGCCGTGGCGCCTCACAAGCATCCGCATTTGCAGAAGGCATTCACGTCGCATTTCTGCTGAGCGCTGCGACTGCATCACTGGCAATTATCGCAGCCTTTTTTGTGAAAAAAGCAAAGGCAACTGCAGGCGCCCCAGCTGCACACTAACATCTTATTGTACTTTGTAAATACGTCGGTCGGTGTACGATGCAATGTAGAATGCATTTGCTTGGGTAGGAGAGGCGGCAACACCACTTCCGCCGTATACGCTGAAACCGCTCGCGACCGTTGAAACCGTGCCATTCTTCAGCATGCGAATCGTGCCATTCCCGTTTTGATCCAAGCTCACAAAAATGACGGAACCGCTCGCGTCCACATTGATACCATAGGGGCTTCCCAAACCAGCTTGCATAGCAGCGCCATCTGCAATAGTGTTCGCACCACTACCGGCAACAGTGGTAACAACACCGCTCATGGTCACCCGTCGAATGCGGCCTGGCTCGCCATCAGCAACATAAAAGGACCCGTCTGGCGCAGTGGTAATACTCTGTGGATACGAGAAGCGTGCAGTCGCGCCAGTGCCATCTTGATAGGCGCATTGTCCTGCAGTTCCGGCAAGTGTTGTGACTGCACCGCCGGTTCTGTTAATCCTCACCACAACACAGCGTGAGGCATCAATCCCGTAGATATTACCGTCTGTTCCGAGGGTAATTGAACGAATTTCTTGCAGTGCTGAGTAGCCGCAGGCAACATCGACAGCCGTGGTTGGTCCTGTAATACGACGAATACAATTATCATATATAAAGCCGGCGTAGATTGTGCCGTCAGCGGCTACGGCTATTGGTTCTAACGATGAAGAACCAAGCGTCGTATAGACCGTTGATACTTGTGCCGTGGTTGGATCAATCCTTCGAATATACACAGACGGTCCTCTGTCGACAACGTAAAGCTTTCCGTCCGCCCCAAGCGTCATATGACCCGGTTGAGTAAAGCGGGCGCCCGTTCCAACACCATCTTGGTAACCGCTTTCACCATTTGGGCCACCGGCAAGGGTACTGATGCAGTTATATTGCCCCGGTGTGGTTTGCTTTGAGCTGATGGTGTAATAAAGGTTGCCTTTCGTTGCAATCAGGCAGTAACTATTATCACCGGCATTATAGGTATAGGTGTACGATACACCCGGACTGGCTTTTACTCCAGCCTGCTGTTCACTACTTGGCGGAAAACCGCCATTTTGAATATTGTACGCCTCAAGTTGTTTGGCGGCGTTTTGAATATCCGCCTTGAGTGATGAATCACGCGCTTGGTCAGTAATGCCGCGGTAGGCAACAATCGCAATTGCAGCTAATATGGCAATCACCACTATAACAACTGCCAGCTCGACTAATGTAAACCCTTTTGAAGTGGATCGCACAGAATGCCTTATTTATGTAAGTTCGTGCTCAGTATAGCATGAGCACCTTAAGGCGGGAAGTATATTAAGAAACGATAAACATACGGAGTGAACCGTCGGTCAATGTCGCAGCGGTGGCGAGCTGATATGCAACCCCAGCATAGAGTGCTTTCTCAAATTGAGTGTCATTGACCGCTCCGGCTGCGTCGGTGCTTACTGCACGGGCGAGCTCTACAATACGCGGAACATCTACTACAAATGCCTGAGCAATCGCCTTTGCTTCATCACTGGTTGGATCAACATCTTGAGTGGCGGCAAGTTTTTTCATAAAGACATTTTGAGAGAACGTCTTTCCTTCAACATAATTCAAGATGATAAAATCTTCTTTGTGATCCGCCAGCAAGTGTTTAGAGACTGCAACTGGTGTATCGGTACCGCTCTCAGCTTGAGCTGTCTGAATGGCCTTTTTCATTTCAGACAAGCGGCTTACACCAGTGCTTGATTCAGCGAAGCCGTTCGCTTCAATCGCTTCGTTCCAACTCTCGAGGACATCGCGATTGAATACTTGAGGATTGAATGGAATGTCAGCTACCGCCAACAAGGCTTTGAGATTCGCACTGATCTGCTCGGCATAGACTGAACCGTTTCGTAAAATGGTTGGCAATTGGTCGTTCGCACCACACCCCGTTCCGGTGGCGTTACCATGTACATCAGCAGTGTGCATGCCACTAACAATACCTTTTTCATTGAGCAGTGCTGCCGTATAAGCGATTTGGGTATCCAGCGTCGTCTGACGAGATTCACTCCCAAGCGCAAGTGTCATTGCGGCGCCAGTAACGTAGCCGCCACCCGCAACCTTGTACCGTTCATGGTTGCTATTATCAGCAACTACCGTCACTTCCTCGCCGTTTTTAAAGTAACTGACCGTTCCAGTGCAGCGTCCATCAATACAGCCGTCGTCATGCTCATGAATCGAAACCATACACTCGTTTGACTGGATAATTTCTACAGCAGATTTGACAACTTCCAGGTTCAGCTCACCCGAAGCAAGCTGCTTGCCGTAGCTAATAGGTGAGTTCTCGTTGCCATAGTGCAGTGGGCTGATTTCTTGTGTGTTCATTGGTGTTTCTCCAATCTCAAAAGATTCTTCGTGTTCATGCATTGCTGTCGTATCCTGTTGGTATTAGTACTAAACTAGTGACTTATTGTACGCCGATTGTTTTAAATGTGAAGCAGCTTGGCGCAGGCTATGGCTGCAGTGTCCCTGCAAACACCTGCCAAGCGAGGAGCGACTTTGCGACTAAACTCAAAATGATATACACCATTTCTCCGTACACATAGCGTTTCCACGGCCCAACTTTTTTGTATTGCAACACCATATTAACGGCAAAACAATTAAAGAAGATGAAAATAGATACGAAAATCCAATAGACAAAGTCTGGAGCTTTGCTTCCATAGGCCGCCCCAAGCCATAAGTATAGCGCTATTACGAGCCACGGAACGATACCGGCTATGCAGCCAATCCAGTAGCTCAGCCAATTAGTCTTCTTGGTGGTTTGGTTGTGCACTTCCATGACCAATCCCATGAGATTCATAATCGCGGCCAAGAAGAAAATCATTAGTAAGCTCGCAGCATCGTACACTCCAACCAATAGGGAGATCGCTACCAGCATAATTGATGCTGATATAGAGTATTCAACCCAGCGTGCAGTATTAATTCCCCGTGAAAGATTGGCTGCATATTTTTTGTAATAAAACGTTGCAATTAAAAAGTGAGCGAGGGCTGATAACGCAAAGAAACTTGCGACGAGCCATGGTAATGACAGGTCGAATAGAACGGTGGAGGCTGGTGTGAGCGTCTGCTGAGCTGTATCGAACGCGAGATAGCTGCCGCTTATAGGCAGTGTAAAGTCAACGCTCAGCAGTATGACGGCATTTGCTTGAATAAGATGCAGGAAGCCGGCAATTATATTTAAGGTACGAAGGTGAGTATTTTTCATAGCACCTACTTCGCACCCATTGGTTGAGCCGTCTTCAACTCAAGATCGAATATCATCTCACTTAGACTTCGGTCAACACTTTCATTGGCCGAACGACTCGCATATAATTCATACGTTAAAAATGCCGAGTATCCAGCCAACAGAACGATTGCCGCAATGAAAATGCTATTCAAAAGTGATTGTTTTGAGTGCTTTTTATTCATGACAAGATTGTAGCATAAGCACATCAGATATATCTATTCCAATAACGTACCATTAATTGACTTTATAAAAATAGTATGCTATAATAGTATTACGTCTGCCTCACCCTCACACCGTTTGAGGCTCACGAGATCTTCGAACATGAAAGGATATACAGTGGCTCCCGATTCCACTACACAACCCGGGGACATCACAGACCAGATGGTTCGTGATGACCTGGACTTCCTCCTCGCTTGCGATTTCGAGTCCATGAAGCTCGAACAAGTCATCTACAACTCGGATCCCGAGTCGATGGAAAGCAGTCTCGTCACCGAAGACCTGTCCGTCCTGATCATTTGGCCGTACTTCGACGATGAGGATCACCAGTATTTGCTGGTGCGATTCATCAACGACGACGGCACTCGCGGGTTCGGTGAGCTGTCCTACATGCCTGTTGGTGGCGGCCACACCATGCGGTATGCCACTATCGAACGGCATGTCGCAGGCCTCAAGGAAAACGGCCGCGCTCTGCTCCATCGTGTCGCCGAAGGTATTCGCAGCGGTGAATTCACCGCCGGCGACTGACATCCCGTGCATGTTCGAAGTGCCGGTCCCTGCGTAGGGACCGGCACTTTTATTATTCTTGATAGTAGGAAATACTTATAGTCGTACAGGCGTTTCGATCATACTGAGATCGGTTGTTGTGCGAATTGATTCATCAGTATTGTATGAATTACTTACGAGTGTATTGGTAAGATTAGTTGTCGTATTCGTTGTGGTCGTTGTGTTATTCGTTTCTTGGTTAAACGAGTCGGTCGTATTGTTCGAGCCAGCGTTTGTCGTCTGCGTATTGCTACTAACTTGACCGTTCGTCGCACTGTTACTACTGACAGTCGCTCCATTTGAATTCGTCACATTGACGGTGTTTGAAGACGTATTGTTTGTAACGGTCGTATTTGAGTTGTCAGTGGTGCTAGTGTACTGAGCAGTCGTGTTGTAGGTGTTATACGATTGCTGTACCGCTGCTTTCCATTCGGTTGCAGACATCATTGCTCCACTTCCACCTGTACTCGCAGTTGAGGCGGTTGTTGGTTCGGTACAGCCTTGTGATGCTGTCACACCCGTAGTTCCGGCCTGCGCGGCAGCCATGCCTTTCGCATATGCGTTTGCATACAATGCGTAGCTTGCATCATCACCAGTTGTGGCAGTGGCACCTTGAGCATTCGCTGGGTTTTGGTTCATAAAGAATAGTAGGGATACGATAATGGTCAGTGAAGCACCGAGCAAAAGCATAAGCCCATTTGTCATAATTTGATTGCGCTTTTGAAGCGCCATGTAATCGTTCGTCGTCATAATTAACCTCCAATAAGCCCTCGGGGAAGACTATTTTTTCAATACTTATTGGCCACGTGTCCAGGTAGATCATAGCAATTTCTCAGCAACTGGTTTGTGATATATCTCACTTACTTGTGCGTGAAGGCTCAGATTCAGATAAGTAATTCGTATTCTTTTGGTTGCTTGTCTTAATAGCGCTCATGGTTCATAATGAAATTAAATTTTCAACATAGTATTGATGAGGAATTAAGAGCACTATGGCACGACTGCCACAAGTTGGAGGCGATACTGGTAATTGGGGTGAAATACTCAACGAGTACCTTTCCCAGTCGCTTTCGAGCAACGGATCGTTGAATATCGAAACGGTGGGTAACCCCCAACTAAAAAACGGTGCCGTATCAAGCTTCAAGCTCGCTGATACTGCTGTTACCAGTAACAAGCTCGCGCCTGGCGCAGTGACTACATCACATATTGCCGACGGAGCAATCGGTCAACACCAACTTGCTGATAATGCTATCACACCCGCTAAACTCAGAAACCCAGGGCAAGCGAACGGGGTCGCCCTCCTGGATAGCAATGCAAAAATTGCAGAGGTGCAGTTACCGAGCCGCCTTGGCGTCGACGAGCTCACTTCATCAATTGTGAATGTAAGCGGCTATTCAACGCACGAGCGAAAAATAGAATCGTTTCTTCTCCCTGGTGAGCACTTAGATACAACCGGTGCTACTTCGGTTGACGCAGTACGACAGCGAGCTTTAGATGCACTGTCTGCCGAATATCTCGCTGACGCAAGCTCATCAGTTGGTAAGATTGGAAAAATACTGGTGTGGCCAGAAGGTAAGTTTCGTCTAAGCGCCCAAGCAACGGCTCGGACTGGCGTTGGAGAGCGCGGACAAGGAATGGACCTTACCATTTTCTATCCTGAAGGTCGACAAGCGTTTATTAACGGGGCAGCCAGCGTAGTAAACCCAGCAAATACCTACGACGATATTACGTATTCAGGGTTCACCATAGATGGTAAAAATCAAACACATACCGCCTATGACTTTTCGATAAAAGGCTTTTACATTCAAGGAATGAAACGGTTTCGGTGTGAAAATGTAAAAGTGAAGAATACCTGGGCGACGGGGTTTGGGTTCGACTTTATTCAGGGCGGTGATTTTATCAATTGTATTGCCGAAAACTGTGGCCGTGGCCGCGCAATTTCGGGAACAACTCGAGTCGGCTCAGGTGCAGGGTTTGGCTACGGCTCAGGCCTCTTTGAAGAAGAGAAGGTGCGGTTCATCAACTGCGTATCTGAAAATAACTACACCTACGGGTTCTTTACCGAATACGTTGCAACGCGGCCGGAAGTGACGTACCGCTCACGGGGCATTCAAGCAGTTGGTTGCTCTGCATCTGGTAATAATTATGGGTTTTTGGATGCAGGTTCGAACGGTGCGCTTATTACAAGCTGTGTCTTCTCTGGAAATGAAAGCGCCGGCTTTGCGCTTGACCTGACGCACGCATCACCCGGTGGGGGAATCAATGGTAAACTATCCAACTGTGTCATTACCAAGAACGGCGCGTCAGGGAATGGATCAGGTGTTGTCATCGCAACGATTGGCCCAGGAGGATACTCAATTGCTGATAACGAAATATTTGGTAACGAAGGTCCCGGCATTCGAATTTCAAACAGCAGTGCGTACACCGCTAACACCCGACTCGCATTCACTGGAAACCGTATCCATGACAACAATGGTGCCGCCTTTCGAGCAGCTCGTGCGCTTCCCGATAAGTGCCGCATTGATGGTAACGAAACATGGAACAACACGGCTGCCCTTGAAATAATTGGCGCGTACACCGCTAACAATCTGCGTATCCGTTTCAATGACTTTGCAGAAAGCTCCTCGATCACTCAAACATTAAACGGTACCATCGTAGTTTCAAACGAGGGTCTTTCATCACGTACTCCAATTAATCCTATTGCAACGTTTGCCGCTTCCACTCCCGGCCAAGTTACACTGTCTTGGACGGCTCCTATGGAAACGGCCGACGACTATCGAGTTGAATGGATGAACGTACCAGTTGGTACATGGAATACCGTTTCCCGCACCGCTTCTCCAAACACCAGCCAGGTCATTACCGGGCTCCCATCTTTCACGCAAGTTCAGTTCCGCGTGGCGTCCATTATCGGTGGGTCAATTGGTTCGTATGCCACGACAAGTGCGACCCGGCTTATCCCAACCGCATTACATGCAGATTACTACAACCGAGCAGATCAGACGTTGGCAGGTAAATCACTTCCAGATGGTTCTAATAGCACAGCGACGTGGTCTGATGTCGACTCGGCGGCATGGTCAATACTTTCAAACTCTATCCGCCCTGATACGTATTATAGTGGCCGCAAGTCACTCGTTATGGATGCAGGTTCGGCGACTGGTACGGTTCGCGCTAAGTTCAGCTCAAGTGGGTCTGGTACCGACCTTGGCGCCTCTGGTATCCTCGTCCGATATGTTGACGCATCCAACTATATCGTTGTCGACATGTCGAGTGCAGGGGGATGGAATTTGCGCAAATGCGTTGCAGGCACTTATACTACCATCGCCGCGGTTTCGGCATCAAAGAACGTCGGAGACGTTGTCATAGTGCAGTTCACCGGCTCAAATTATACCGTCACCGTCAATGACGCCCTGCCAGTTACAGCCACCGACAGCACCCACGCAACAGCGACCCGGCGTGGATTCATCCAGACAGGTATTACATCAGGATCTCGCATGAAGTGGGATGACTTTGAGACGTGGAATATTGCGGGCTAAGCTCCTTGAGCCGCTTCAACTTCAATGAGAGCCCGGCGCACTACGTCGTCGAATAGCATGGTGGGCTAGAACTTTGTTACCTTGTCCGCGAGTGTGCGCTTTAACAAAGGTTTCGTTTTGAGCCAGGACAATACCATATTCCGCCGCTAAGGCTCGAGCATCTGGTGACGCTTTCCAGCCATTAGGGAGAAGGCGTACAAACCAAGTAACGTCATGCATTCTTACGCTCTGGACAACATCCGTACCTGCTAGATCTTCATCTATTTGGCCATTCTCAATATATCGAATGCGGGGGATGAGAAGTTCCTGAACCGGGTCAAAGCTTGGCTGCTCTGGCCTTTTGAGTGTTCCAGTGGAAGCAGATTTGGTACGTACTTTAGATAGAGGCATACTAAGGTCATAGAAGTTTGACGCAACCTCAGCCCTTAGGGCAGCAGCTTGTAGTGGCCTGTCTGAAAGGACTAAGTTGATATCTTGAATACCGTCAGGATCTGTGGCAATCGATCCGTCCTTGCCGATATAAAGCATAAGGTTAGGGCTGGCGTCTTTCAAGCCACCTTCGATGCGCCCCATGCCATCTTGGTCATAATTCACCTCCAACCGAACACTCCGCAAATTCCTAGCTTCGGTATGGTACACGACAGCCGCTACATTGCTGTGCCTCTTTTTTACAATCCGATTGCTCGAACCTTTACCAATAGCCGTCACATAGTCATGTCCATCATAAAACACCCATGATCCACCTATCGATGCGTCAATGTATGCGGGTTTCGTGCCATATTTTCGATGACGCATTGCTTCGCGCGTAAGTACGTTAGATTGAGCCGTAATCTCTTGACTGTCATATTCTTCAAAAATGTTATATTCATATGAAAGCAAAACTGCATTTGAGCGGGTTACATAACTCGCTTCTAGGAAATGTAGTTTATTTATTAACCACGTGTAGCCGGAATCATTATCAACTATCTTTGCTTTGTCGAGCGTATCTCCTATCGCCTTAAAGACCTTAGATGTTGAATCCTTAACTGGAAGATCCGCTACAACAGCTAAGCGTATAAATTCCATGATTCCGTTCGTCGTTGCCGTATCAGCATTGCCCCCAGTAAGACCAATTTTTAGTCTATCTAAATTAGCGGCCGTATTTAAGTAGCGTACAATCCGTCCTTTCACAGAGTGTGTAGTTTTATTAATGTCCGCACCTATAGTTACGCCGATATCAAAGAGGGTATCTACATCGGAATACTGCCGAAGTATTGCCTCGGAAAGTGAATCATAATAACTTCCATCTGGAAGAAATGCCTCGTTTTCTCGTCGGATACCCTCAATAACTTCTCTATCGAATAGGTCTAGCCGCTCATTTGATTGAGCTCGAATAACTGCAGCAGTATCACGCCTGCCTGCCTGAGCATGCTCATGATGAAAAGGTAATATGTGAGTATTAGCCATGTTAATAAGTTATTATATAACTTATGATGTTTTATGTCAATATATAGAGATGGTATAGGGGGTCATTGCGTCAAGCAGTGCATTATTAGCTTCTGCTTCTATAATCAGAATACCCGCTTTTCATTCGTGCAAAAAAACTGCCTTCGCTCAATTTTAATCAAAGAGCAGTTTGGAGATAGGGTGATATTCCAGAAACAAAGTCATCCTTTCGTCAACACCAGAGCGTTTGACAGTACCTGAACAATCTCATCATTATATGTTTTTATAATTTGATATTCAAAATTCCTTTTAGACTTTACCTCTTCTAATAGCACTCGGGCAATCGATTTTTTCAATGCTTTCGCCAAAGTCAATTCCACCATTAGGTAAATCCCAGCTCAAGCAATTCCGCTCTTTAGCCACCAGAAAATTATTCATTTGGTCAAGAAATACCCATTTGAAA
>JBIIRX010000075.1:0-13577 GCA_044341315.1 Saccharimonadales bacterium (SeqCode) | reverse complement strand
AAAAAAATGACGATTTCTCGTCATTTTATAACTCTCATGCTTGGCTGTAGATAGTGGATGTGTTTCAGGAAAATCTAATGCCAGAGCTTGAGAATCTGCTCCGCAGTCATGTCATTTAACTCAACTACAGTAAGTCCTGTTTTCTTCATCACATCATCTACAATCCACGTACCAACCTTATAAACACGCCAAGATTCGTCGGTTTCTGGGTCGTAGAACGCCCACTTATTCCATGTTTCTCCAGATGGTTCAAAATACTGCTCAGCAGTGATTGATTTCATGGAATCATACCACTCTAAGAGTTTTTCCTTTCCTTCTTTTAGGTAATCACCCCATTTAGGCGTAGAGCCTGCATAATCTCTTTCGAAGACGGTTGCACAGCCTTCATATACTGCTGACTCTAATGCGGAAAACTCCCGACCAAGATAAAACCCCTGTGAAACGTGATAGCCTTCATGAAAAACAATTGAACGTATCTTATTATGTTGCTTTTCTCTGCTCTCAACGTTTGGATCAATACCAATTTTAATCGCATCTACACCGACAGCCGAACCGGTCACGCCAGATTCTCCGTAATCATAGTTCGTTCCGAAATAAAGCTTCATAGTCTTTGGCAGTTTCGGGAGAAACCCTCTTAGCTCATCGTAAGACTTTGCAATCTCACCTAAAAAATCTTGCTCGATTGATGCATTCTCGAATACGGCCACTACGACAGAATCAGGTGAAGCTGGCGGTTTTTCAATGCTCATACTAATTCATATTCTAGCAAAAATAAAAGAACTCTGGAAATCGAGTTCTAATGTGCTTATGCTTGGCTGGGGATAGGGGACGAGAATCAAACTTTTGAGGATGAACTACAATTTGATGTCAATGAGGAGATAGAATGTATCTATGTTGAGCCAGAGGAGCTTGAACTATGAACAAAGACTTAATCATTTGTATCGTAGCGGTGTTCTTATTATGGCAGTTCCACGAACACATTGTATACATAATAATTACGATCTTGCTCTTCTTAATTCTGTGTCAGGTAATACGCCTCTCAAATTGGTTGCATCGAAGACATGTAAATAAGTCGATGAAATCGGTAGACGTAATGACCGGGCTAGAGTTCGAGAAGTTCATTGCAGGTATACTTCGCGAAAATGGCTACACTCGAGTCAGGCTTACGAATACGTATGATTACGGTGTCGATATCCTTGCTTGGAAAGATGGCGTGCAATGGGGGATACAAGTAAAGCGCAACGAGGGCCAGACGAAGGCATCTGCTGTCAGGCAAGTAGTAACTGGGCTAAAAGTATATGGCTGCGATCGAGCGATGGTTATTACAAATAGTCATTTTGGTAGATATGCAGTTGTGCTTGCAATAGCAAATGATTGCGTCCTTATTGATCGCACGTCGCTTTATAGACTCATTAGTAAGTCGATGAATTGAACGCGATTCATTCACACGTTACACCTCCAGCATGAGAAGTAGCCTTATTCTGCAGTACAAAAAAACAGCAAGCATAAACGTATTAAGCAATAATTCTTATGTTCTTGCAATAGATCGTGTACCGGGGTAAAATAAAAGCAGCTACTCATAGGGGCAAACAATATAAAAAGGGGAAGATGTGTCAGATTATTACCTGCAAATGGTCGCTACACTACTAATCGCATTGCTCGGCTCGGCGGTTCTGGCTGCCGTAGTAAAAAATAGCCAAGCACAATCGGCGAAGCATAAAGAGCTTGTTGCTGCCGCCAGTAAGTCGGTATTTAAGCGAGTAGAGATGTACTATCGAATTCGCAGGCGCACCAAAGACACCGCTGATGTTATTAAGATTCGTGATACATTTCACCAAATTCAAGAAGAGAACGAATACTATCGTGTGCTCTTAGCTACTGAGTCAAAGTGGCACGGTGAACGTTACGGCTTCTATATTAGTGCCATCAAAAAGTTGACTGAACAGGAGACGCAAGAAGCTTGGAAACAGAAGCCGTTCGGGCCTGATGCCGAGGTAAAGCCTGAACACCGCCCGAATCATAAAAGAATTGATGAATTATCAATGCAGTTTGCAAAAGACTCGCGCCGCTTAATGAATCCGTTTATGAGAATATTGATGCGCATTCGTGATTCCTGGTTAGTTACACGTGTATGGAAGATAACCGTATATGAACCTTAGCCGATACGACACGCTATTCGAAGAGTATCTTACTAATATTGTACTTACTCGTTCACAGGCAAACAGCATTGACCAAAAGCTGATCGAGACACTTTCGCTCTTCGCTGGTGAGTATCAAGGTGATGTAGAACTTTACTCGCAGGGTTCTTATGCGATGGGAACTACCGTACGGCCGCTAACTGCAACGCAAAGCCCGAATGGGGTGGCGGGTGAGTACGATGTTGATATTGTCTTGGAGCGTAAGAGTTGGGGCGATGGTGCAGGGGCACTTGGCGATGTTCGTAATGTACTAAGCAATGAATACAGTGAAAAGCTAGACAAGAAGCTACGGGAATCTTGCGAACGTGTGCTCCACGCCATAGACGCTGATACGGAGGTTGCATTTCACGTTGACTACGTTCCTATAAAGGCAATAGCAACTGCTCGTTATGCTGCACGTCGTAGTAAAAATGAATGGTTTCCAAGCGATACGAAGCAGCTTGTTGAATGGTTTCAAGGTATTGCCGAGTCAAATACATTTTTGCCAGCAGTCATTCTAGCTATCAAGCGAATGCGTGATGCAGCAGGGCTTACGGATACACTATCATCAATTTGTATTACGGCTCTCGTGTGTGCAACTTATGAAGATAAGTTTTCATACGCAGGCGACTTATTGGGAGTAATTGACGGCATTATCCAGATATTTGATGTGCCTCACAGTACCTTGACGATTACGATTGAGCCGCTTGAAGATGACTTGGCAGGTCGCATTGACGCTAATCAGCAAAAGGTTATTCTCGATTTCTTCATTAAAGCCAGGAGTACCTTAATCGAGGGCTTTACTAATGGTGATATTGCGAAGGTTCGCTCAGTCTTGAGCGTTTCATTTCCAGTAGATATCAATGACTTTCCAGTTGAACTTGAAGCGTTACGCCGAAGGGGCTGGGGTATTGAAACTGATGGTTCATTACGCAAGACGGGCATTACCGAGCATCAGGCTAAAGGAACGGTTATTACCAGACAGTGGCGTAAGTTTGCGGGTGTGGGTGAAAAGTTAGAGTTTCGGGCTAACCAATATGAGAAGCAGCAATATGGAATTCGCTGGCAGGTATTAAATGCTCAGAGTTCGCCACAAGTGCGTGGTGAGCTATTCGAAGCTCACGCCATAGGTGGCGGAAAAAACTCAAACGAGTATATTAATCACGAAACAGAACAGTACGATGGTACGCATTGGGTGAAGTACTATGTTTACGATAAGTAGACTAAACGAGTTGTAGAAATTGGCGAGAAGTTCTTCGTTGAGGTTGATAAGTAGGTATGTATCCAATTGTCAGCGCAGTCAGTTTTATTGCACGTCTGTATCTGTGCTATATCACTATTGAGCAACTTCCTATATTTGCAAATGATGCCGTTGGCTGGGTATTCGGGCAGATAGTATCTATATATACTATCTTTCGACTCATCTGTTATCCAATAGTAGGGCTAATCTCGGACTATTTTGACATACAAAGTGCAAGCGCACGATCTATTATCTACTTCACCCTATACCTGCCGCTAGCGGGTATCTATTGGCTTGTATTATGGCTGTTAACAAATGTATTCGGCGTGCTGCCGATTTAATTAAAATGGAAAGATATCGCCAGCGGTGACTTTAAGCACCTTGGCAATGCGTTCATAGACCTCTACCGATGGCTTTACTTCTGCACGTTCAACCCTTGCGTAATAGCTAGGATGTATCTTTGCTTTTTCGGCCACCTGAGCTTGAGTCATTTCTTTTTCACGACGAATAGAACGGATTGTTTTAGCTATCTTGCGCGTTGTATCGTCGGACGTCATAGTATTATTCTACCACGCTCGACTTTAATAACAGAGGAGCATAGCGTATGATAGAGGTGTAATGGCAAATGACAGCACACGTATCACCCTAAAATCCGACAAAGCAACGGGTATCACAGAATTTCCCTCAGAAGCAGATATTCAAGGAGTTGGCTTCAATTTAGGATATATCGCCGCAAAAGACCCGACTCTTGTCGTTGATATTCTTAAAGACTACGAAAAGGCGAAAAATATTACCAAAGATAGTCCTGCGCATCCTGATGAAGATTATTCTTTGGCATTTGAAGAAGTAAAGAAACTATTTAACCGCCCGGAGGAACAATAACCTTACCGGCTTTTTGTTTTACTTCTTTTTGAGGATTCATCGAAGCCTTTTTTGTTGTCCTCTTTGCTACTTCCTTCTTGTCTTCCTGCTCAGGCTTTTTAGCGTATGTCTCGCGCGAAGCTTCAACAACCGCATTTCGCACTGCCTCGCTGCCATCATCTTTGAGCAGCAGCGTAACTCCCGACAATGGCTCTTGAGCAAGCACTGAGGATAAACGAGCATAAAAATTATAGGCCGACAGGTTCGCTATCTCACCCTCGCTAATATACGGACTAAAAAGAGGGAGGAGTAGGCGTTCATCATTCGGGTTTCCTGTCCTAAAACAGATAACCGTACCGACATTAGCAAGAATGATACTTACCATTTGTTGATCTTGTTGTTGCGACGTGGACTGCTCGGCCATAATCATAAATAATTTGTACTTTCTGGATTCTGAGAGCATCTGCACAAACGAGGGAGTAGCGAAGTTCTGAAACTCGTCTACATAAAGATAATACGGTCGTCGTTCTGATTGTTTCACTCGTGCACGGCGAAGACTCGCAAGCTGAAGTTTAGCGAGTAGGGTAATACCGAACAATTCAGACACATCTTCACCCAACATACCTTTTGAAAGATTACAGATAAGTATCTTACGGCTATCAATAATCTCCTCAAAGTTGATCGTTGATTTTTCCTGTCCTAAGATAGCTTTTGCTGAAGCATTGACATTAAACCGACCAATCTTAGCCGTTATACCCGCCGACATTTTTACCTTCTGCATTTCTCCAGCCTTGCCTAGCTCATTTTTCCAAAAGTCTTTCAAATCTTCGTCAGTGAGGTTATTCGTTACACTTCTACGATAAGTGGCATTTTGCAGAAGTTTCAATACAGTAAAGAGCGTCGCTCCTTCAACTGTGAGCGCCGTATGAATAGCATTACGGAGGACATACTCAATACGGTGTCCGCCACTATCATCATCTGAAAATATCTTACGGAATACCGATACAACCGACTCCGTAATGATATCTTTTTCGCGTAACAATCCATTACCCTCAAGTCCCGGCGTCAACTCGAGAAGATTCAATGCAAATGGATGTTCAAGATCATCGGGGTTGAAATACACCACATCCTTAATACGCTCAGGCGGGACGTGTCTGAGTAGTGTTTCTGCCATGTCGCCGTGCGGGTCAACAACAGCCACGCCCTTGCCATTTTTCATGTCTTGAATAATTGAATATTGGAGCATGGTTGTCTTGCCATTTCCCGTACCTCCAATGACGTAAACGTGCCGCTCCCGCTCCTGCTCAGTCAACCCTATGGGCGTTCTCGTCTCATGGTGAATATTCTCAGCAAGCAAGACGTCAAAGTTAGGGTTTTGCTTGAGAGATACAGGAGCTGGTAACGTCCTGCTGAGCGATGAAATGAGGTTATCGGTTCTACTAATACGACTAGAAGGAAAGTGATAGAGGCTGGCAACTTCAGACGAAGACAATACAAGGCTGTTCTTCGCAAGCAGAGCAGGGAGACGCATGGTTGCAAGCTTTACGCGACGGCCATGCATAAATGGTAGTTTCATCTTTACCTTGAGCGACTGATACCGCGGCACACTGTAACCATCAAGTGCAGATCGAAAAGCAAGAGCGTGGTTCTTGGCATTATTACCCGTAATAAGTACCCGTAAATCAACCTGAAAGAGCGGTTCGGTTATCTTCTTATGCATTGATCCCATAAGTTCCAGCTCAAAGGTACTAATAGTACGAGCAGGACGCTCGCGTCTTGCGATTTGCGATTTTACCTGAGCCTCTCGGACGTTTAAACGAGAAGACCCAACACTCCTATAACTAGTGGCAGCATCGTAATAAACTTCACTCGCTAAATCCAAAGTATTCGTCAATACTCCATTCATCATGTCGGTAACCTTAGAGGTCGCTTTTAACCCGCCACTATTAACTGTGGCGAGGATATCTTCATTTGCCATAATCTGACGAGCGAGCTTATCAGCTTCACGAGATTTTACAGGCTTAATAACCAGCTGGAGCGTTACTGACTCATTGTCTTCAAGTTTTGTCATCGCCCCCGTTACATAGGCCAGCGGGTCGTGCTGCTCAAAAGCAGACATCAACGTAAGCGGTAGAACGTAGTGACCTGTCTCCTTGAATTCAACAACGTAAGTCGTATCATCGGGGGAGTAATCAATAACTTTTACTTTCGCATCAGGAATATACGCGGTAATAGCTTTCTGAAAGGCAAGTGAGCGACTTGCTTCGATTTGTACCAAGTAACGAATACCGTCTTTACGAGTCGAAGTAATTTCAAAGCTCATTACAGGTACACGGCGAAGCAACCTGTCTTTTAGTGGCCGCGCGGCATGCTGTCCGTGGATGACTGAGAATAACTGCTCGGTCGCTTCTGGCGTTTTAGAGACAGAAGCAGGCGGCGTAATTTCGAGCCACTCGATCTTACGACGAATGAGCCAACGACGATTGAAGACAAGCAATGTGACTGCCACAAGCCCAACAATAAAAGCGAGGATAATTGCCAGCAAAAGCAAAGCAACCGCGTATGTTTCAAAGAAGTTAATTACGTGTTCGAGTTTCATAATCCCAGTCCGTCCTTTTTACTGTGTATGAAGTCATAGTAAACAGCCGAGCCAACGGCAAATGTCCTATGACTGACGACGTTAAATACAGGTGCGTTCATTTCAGATATCTTCCATTTCCCCGTAACACTATCGACTTCAATCACGTAGGCAACGTGTCCGTAATCACCCTCATCACTCTGCATAATCGCTCCGACCGCAGGCGTATGATTCACCGCGTATCCGTCGCGAATAGCACGTTCGTCCCACGTATTCGCATTACCCCAACTGGTCGGAATAGGACTACCTGCCCAAAGTCTCATCGCGAACGCCCAATAGGTACAGTTGCCCCATGCATAGGTATCGCCCTCAACCGGGCCACCCATGTAAAAACCTTGCTCCTCAGCAGACTCCGCGCTTGGTGAGCTGTTAAGAAAGGCGACTGCCTCCTCGCCCATAGAGAATACTGCCATAACAGGTAGCGCCAGTATAACCGTAATTGTTGCAACGGTTATGCCAATGTACTTTGGCAGTTCGCCACTAGTAATAATTCGTAGGGCAAGGAGGACACGGTTCATCGTGCGTAAAGCTCCGCTGGGTTAGTTGTAATAAGTGGGTGTTCTTTATCTGAAGCGACTACTTGGACGGCAACGTGGTTTTGATCAGCGATTAGTAGTGCGTCACCACGCTCGCAGGTGAGTAAGAATTGTTGCTCGTATTCAGACAGATTAAACTCCGTCACCACATTACGAATAGTCGTAGTGTCTTGGCGCATGAGAATGCGGAGTGCCGACTGCGAGGCAATCGCCCGGCCGTATTCACTTTTCAGGAAGTCGTTAGCTTGCTGTGAGATGATAGATACACCCAAGTAATACTTACGTGCTCGGCGCACCAAACCCGCTACGAACCGTGCAGATTCTTCGTGCTCAAGCAATAGCCAACCCTCGTCAATAATCAGCAGGCGCTTTTCAGGTTTTGCTTTAACCTGATTTTGGACAAAGTTGGAAATAATGAGCATCATAATCTGACGAAGACTCTCTGGCAAATCCTTGATGTCGAAAATCACGAGTCGATTATCGAGATTGATATTCGTTTTTTCATTAAAGACATTAGCCAGCGAACCAGAGATGTACCGCTCCAGCCGTTCGCATAGTTTCATCTGTCCGAGGTCTTTTAACTCAGCATAAAAATCCTCAAGCAGCGGTTGATCTTTCGTTTTCTTATAGACTTTCAGAATAGCTTTATCGACGGCCGCTTTTTCTCTTGGTGACAGACCCTCGGCCATAAGGCTAATGACTTCCGTGAGGTCTTGAGCGTGTTCAGACAGGTCTTGCGTTGTGTGGTAGGTTGTCGTTAGATCAAACGGGTTGATCTTTTCTTTACTGCGGGCAGAGAGCTTAATGTATGTTCCGCCGACTGATTCGGTTAGCTGCTTATATTCTCGCTCTGGATCAATCACAATAACTTTCGTACCTTGCATGAGTTGACGAAGTATTTCTACCTTTGTGGTGTAGCTCTTTCCCGCGCCAGACTGTGCGAAAGTGATGGAATTCGCATTGTGAAGACTAAATCGGTCGAGAATCACCAGCGAGTTATTCGATTTATTTACACCGTACAAAATGCCTGACTCTTGGACGAGTTCGGAACTCATAAATGGAAAGGTGAGCGCGGCTGAACTGCTATCGAGGTTTCGCTTTTGCATCAGTTGGTCTTCGCCACGCGGCAAAACACTTTGTAGCGCCTCGAGCTGCTGATAACGGGCGGTTTTAGAATGGAACAACCGAGCCGAGAGTGCCGCTTCAAGAAGTTTCGTGACTTTATTGAGTTCTTCTAGACTGTCCGCACGGATGGCAATATAGATAGCTATCTGAAATAGCTTCTCCTGTCCGCGCTGGATTTTATCACGTAACTCAATAGCAGAATCGAGGGGGTCGATAATCTCCGAGCCGACGATTTTTCCGTTACGAAGCATGGCACGTTTGGTAGACTCTAGCTCGGTAATTTTACGGTTAAGCTTAGGAAGTGCCGACAGGGCATTGACCTCGTGAATGTGATAGCTAATGTCAGTATTGTGGTTAAAGTTAATCAGACTATCAAGCCAGCCGGAACTTGCCACAAATGGATAGCCGGAAACAAATAGAGTACGTATATATATACCGTCTACACAGAGATAATCGGTATTCTCTTCTAACCCGGCGTAGCTCAGAATATCGAGCGGGTCTTGCTCGCCAAACGTAAAGCTTAGTTCGCGTTGTCGCGCCTGTTTTTTCTTTATTACTTCTTTCTTGTCGGTTACCATACTAAACGTCTCCTTTCGTGAGGGCAGTATGAATCATCTGCAAGGCTTGATCGGTGAGCGGTTGCAGCTTGGCCTGCGCCGGGCTGTAGAAGGTATAAAACAAGTCCAGCACCTCAAAGCTACTGAGTTTCCGTGCGCCCATACCAAGTCGAGTAATACCTTTCGCGACAATATCGAGTGTTAGGTTAAGCTGCTCCTCGACCAGCTCGAAATCTACCTTGCTCGTATTGGTGTACGGCACAATGATATAGAAGTGACGTGTCAGGATTTTATTGGACTGAATCAACGAACGGATAAACTCGTCGTAGTTTTCAAGTTGCGTTTGGTAAATAGGCTCAGTTTCATCCTCTAGACGACCGCGCAGTTCTTCAAGGTACTTGTCCATGTCAATTTCTCGGGTGCGAATCAGGATTTGAAGCTTGGAGCCGACCGAATTCAAGAAGCTCTCATAGGTATCAATGATTGCGTCTTGCTCTTCCTCGCTTCGCAGCTCAAAGTTCACAGGCGTTACTTCTAGCACGGCTCGGTATTGTCCATAGGGAAGTAGTAATACACCATCACGAATACCTTTAATGGCAATCTGTTCGCGACTACTAGCTTTATTCTTGGACTTCTGTAAGATGAACATTTAATCCTCCTTTCCTTGAGGTTTCAAACCTTATCTTGCTATTCGGGTTATCGAGCATGGCATATACTTCGCGCAGCTCCACAAGGTTAAGCTTCGGAGCTTGGACAGTGTTCGCGACTTGTTGCTTGTGGGCTTTCTTGGGGGACTCGATTTTTGGTTCAGGGTAATCTTCACGGTATTGGAGGCTATTCTTATTAAAGAGGTAGTATTTCGGCCGTAAGTTGTACCGTAATAGAACGACTAGCCACAAAAGCACGATCTTGCCTTTAACACGGATGGCGAGCGTTGCGCTAAAGAGTGCAACGATACCAATGATGAAGAGCTTATAAAGGGCGATATTCATACTCGGCGGCAACGCTGCATAGAGTAGTGCGCCACCGAATACCGGCACGGCTAGTAGGATAAGCTGAGAGAAGCCGAGGTTTCCGGCGACTTTATCTTCAACGGTTGTCACTTGAGCAGGTACAACGGTGCTTTTCATTACTTCTTCTCCTTTCCTGTCGGCAGTGTTTTAGCGATGCCATTATCGCCAAGTGATAGTTGACGGTTACTGACGAGTGGCTTATTATCTGATTTAACTTCAGGTGCTTTCTGCGTCTTTCCAACTTCTGAAGCCGGAGTACGCGTTACTTTCACCCCCGGCGACGAGGTGCCGTGAGGTTGGCGATACGATGCAGTAGAAGCGGACGCCGAACCTGATTTCTTAGCCGCACTGGCTGTTCGCGCAGCGGTAATTTTCTTTGAAACCGCCTTTGTTCCAGCTTTTACTTGTTTTTGTGTCATATGACTTACACCACTAATAAATTTGCCGCCAAGCTGACGCATGGAACGTGGGCCTAGACTAACATAACTAAATTGATTCATGACTCCCTGCGTCTTCAGTAGTGCTACAACCGTCGCCAGTCCCGTCACCATAGCGATGAGCGTATTTGGCACGTCATTGCCACTTGCCGCCGACATACCAGCAAATAGGGAAGAGGCGAGCAGGAGAATGACAACGTGGACGAACAGGACAAAGATTGTCGTGATATACGTCTTAATGGCCGTTTCACTAAAATCTCGGAAGCCCGGAATTAACCAGATCATCAGCACCAAAGGGGCGAGTACTGCACCGATGAGTAAGACTACTAAACGAACAACGTAGTAGACGATGAGAATGACCGCAAAGATGAGAAACGCCAGCATGATAAGGAGTGCCGCTACACCTTGGCCGCCCGAATCTCCCACGACAGCGATAAGCGTATCCCAAACAGACGATGCACCACCAACTTTACTTATGGCAGTAATAAGTGCATTCGATAATCCGATAATTGCATCAATCGCGAAAATAGAGGTATTGATAAGTAGAAATATCAGGATAATCCGTGGCAGTAGGTGTTTGAAGTCAATTTCGTCAAACCCAAACGTTGATGCGCTCATAACGTGAAAACCAAGTAACGCGACTACGACCACAAATAACACATCGACGATACCCACCATGGCGAGCCATAGATTAAAAACCGTGGGATTATCTGTCATTAACGGAGTTGCTTTAGTAAAGAACTCAAGGGCAGATAGAAACGGCGTCGCAATCGTTTGAATAATAAGACTGAGTAACCCCATAATGGCATTAATCAATACTTCAACCAGCCCGTTACTCGTTTCTTTTGGTTCAATCGACTGAAGATTCGGTAAGTTCGCATGACTTGGTTGCGTGTCCGGTGAAACCGACCCCGCCAAAATCGCCGTTAGTGTTGCCGCACCTAAGACAATCACCAACCCGAGCAACGCATTTTTTAACACCCGCTTCGCACCGTCCAGCTTATCTGGCGCACCACGACTTGTCATATAGAGAAAACCGCCGTACATCAAGAAAGCGACACTTGCGAGCGAAGCGATACCTACAAGTGCCTGCATAATCGGCACAACGTACTCACGCATAGCGGTAATTGCACCGCTTGAATCCGCCATGAGTGAGAGGCTCACGGTGAGAAAATCCATTCTTTACTTGTCTCCTTAACCGCCAAAGGCGTTTGACGCAATTTCCACGATGATGTTACTAATAACGAAAGCGGCAATGACGATAGCCAGCCCGATACTTGAATAGAGAAGCGTATGCTTCGCTCGATCGAGCCGCTCAGGATTGCCCGAGCTAGTAATGTAAATGAATCCACCAACCACAAAGAATCCGGCCGCAACAAGTCCGGCAAATCCCGCAATGACACTAATAACTGTTCGGATAAAATCTTGTGTTTCTTTTACCCCCGCAACATCCGCCGCGAGCGCAGGGTTACTAATAATAAATGGCAGCCCTGCTGCAACGAAGAGCGCAACAAAAAGTAATTGCGACTTCGTAAATGCTTTAGCCTTCAAAAGACTGTTCATTGAACCTCCTTATGGAATTTATGTAAATTGTTACTCAGTGCCACCATAAGTTATTCAGTCGTAGAAAGAGTTAGACTTTCACGCTTGATGCCACTATTACATGCCATATTCAAGTTCACAAGAACTGACTTTTTTGTAAGTTACGCACGAAAAAGGTAGTTACTTACCGAGAGGTAAGTACCCAATAAACAGTGGTAGGGGGAAACAAAGAAGCCTCACTCCATAAAAGAAGCGAGGCCTGAATTTTTATTTATATCATGTATCTTGTTTTAAAAAGGAGGCTCCACGTTGAGCCTCCTGTGTCGTGTTTGCCAGTATGGGACTGGCTTTGGCTAGTGCGTTCGCTGATTGCGCGAACGCTAACACTTCGAGACCAAACGGTGTAAGTTTATATTCTACTTTTGGAGGTACGGATGGATAAATATGTCGCTTTACGAGTCCATTTTTCTCTAGCTTACGAAGCGTTGAAATGAGCATCTTTTCGGTTGCGGTAGGGAGGTGACGGCGAATTTCACCGTAGCGTCGAGTGTGGTGTTTTAGTGAATAAACAACAGGCAAAGTCCACTTTCCGCGAAGGACGGTGGCTACTAAGTGCAGGGAACTCAAGTCATCAATCATGGCGTGTGTTCTTTCCGGCAGATCGTTCAAACGCATATGGGTCGGGCGTTGAAGACCGATGGTTTGCCTTGTAAAAAAGACACTTCCAAAAAAGCTTTTGCCCTCGGAAGTGCCTCTATTTATTCACTAGACCCTTATATGTATATAAATAACACACCCCACCTCCGTGAGTCAATATATTAATATAAAAGAACAAAAGACATTTTTGCAGTCCACGGGCAACAAAGAACTAGCCGCAAAGCTATACATAAGCTCGGAAAATGCATTCAACTATCACATGAGACGGCTCTTCTCACTATTGCTCTCGCTTGACGCTTATGCCTATGGGAGATTCAAATAACTTAAGTCAACGTACTGTAAACCAGTTGAAAAGCGCCTACCAGACTAACTTCGAATACTAAAGAGTGACGCCTCCTTGCGTAAGTAAGCATAATTCCCTATTATAGGTATAGGTTCAAAAAAGAAATAAACATGAAGCAAATAAATATTAA
Organism: Saccharimonadales bacterium (SeqCode); assembly: GCA_044341315.1. Lineage (GTDB taxonomy): Bacteria > Patescibacteriota > Saccharimonadia > Saccharimonadales > Saccharimonadaceae > Microsaccharimonas. Next base: position 321 of record JBIIRX010000075.1, on the reverse strand, counting down.
ATACTTGTCTAGAAAGACCGCAATCATATTGGTTGCCCTCCTTTTTATGTCTGCAAGTATGGTCGCGGTACTTATACGCCCGGTCTCTGCTGATCAATATGATGATAAGATTAGGGCGCTTCAAGCTGATATGCGGCGCTATCAAGCTGAAGCTGATCGATTAAATAATGAAGCAAGCACTCTAGCGAACGCAATTTCGCAGATCACAAATGAAAAAAATGCCATTCAAGCACAGTTGGACGTAAGCCAAGCTCAACATGATAAATTAGTGCTCCAAATCGCAGATACTGAGACTGCAATCAAAGAAAACCAAGATGCATT
>JBIIRX010000028.1:0-11561 GCA_044341315.1 Saccharimonadales bacterium (SeqCode) | reverse complement strand
AATACTTTCCCAGCTTACCAACGATGCAAGATTTTGAGAATTAAGAGCACTGGTTGAAAGCAGTGTATTTCGCAAATCAACGAACATATCATTAATCGACCAGCCAAGTATATTTGAGAGGTCCACGCCGATAGCGACAATAATATACGATAGGTTAATAGCCAGCGCCGCAATAATAAGCCGTGGCAGTAATCGCTTTAGCCCGTAATTATTTACCTGAATGCTGGTGAGCTGCGCGTAGATGATAATAAGGAACCCAATTACAAAAGCTATGTTTGCGATACCGCGTACGATATTCCAGGCATTGTAGAGCGCATTATCTGGGTTATTCAGCTGGAGTGGCTGCACTTCCATAAACTGGGCAATGATAGTGAAAATGGTATCCATTCCCCAGGCAAGGAAGTTCATGGTCGGACACACTATCCAGCCAATACCGGGAATGCTACAGGTTGTCACTTGGCGGTCAATACTGCTGGTATCCACCGTAATAGCTTTCACGTTACTTGGGCTGGTGTATGCTTTTGTTGTCGGGTTGTAATTGTAATTTGCAAAGGTAGCAGTACCATCCCCAGGTGGGTCGGTGCCTGGCTTGAGGTAGATAACGTTCACCTTTGCAGTGGTACTTCCTGGTGTAACCTGTGGCTGAGTAGCCTCGAGGTAGTAGCGACTGTTTGCTGGAATGCCAGGAATTTCATTCTCTTTGGCAGTACCTGCAAGGTAAAACTGCTTGTTATCGTAATCGATGTTGGCGCCGTTCCAAGCGGCATCGGCGGCGTGAATAGGGGTGCTGAGGCTGACTACTCCTAACAGTGTCGTCACAATGACGGCTAAGACAAAAGTAAAAATGCTTCGTACAGAGAACCCCCCGTGCGAAGGAAACCTCACAGATTCCATATACCTTGAATTATACCACGTAACAGATAAAAAGTCAATGCTTACGCTTTATATTATATATGTAGGTACATATCGCAGTGGTCAGCATAGAATACCCCTTGAAACCTGTGCAAAACTCTGCTACAATACACACCTGATGATTACAGCAGAAAACAAAGCAAAGGCATTTGCCCTTACCCAGACGCACAAAACTGATGTTGGAAGCCCACAAGCTCAAGCTTCAGTATTGACTACGCGTATCAAAGAGGTAACTGAGCATCTTAAGCTCAACAAACACGACCACATGGCGCGTCGTGGCCTCGTCCAAATGGTAGGACGCCGCAAACGCCTCCTCAAGTACCTTGAGGCAAAAGACTTCGAAGCCTACAAGGACGTTGTCGCAAAACTAGGACTCCGCAAATAAGCGGAGTTCTTTTTTTGAAAGCGTAGTACAATTGCAGAGTCATGACTGATAATAAAGGGTCCAAAAAACTGACCGCCCGACAAAAATGGGCGAGTCTTTTTCGTGTCGCGGCAATTAGCTATAAAGCAGCACCATCCATTTTGTATCTCCGTGTTATTAGTGCAGTACTCGATGCGGTGTTGCCGCTCGTGACGACATTCTTCGCGGCCCAAACCACTTCGGAACTTGCCCGGGCGTATAACGGTGAGGCGGGTGCCGGACAAATGGCACTTATCTATGTGGGTCTAACGGCACTGCTTGGTGTTATTACCACCGCGTGGTCGAATATCGAACGCTACATAAGTCGAATGGCGCGCTACAAACTCGAATCGGTGGTGAACGATCGCCTGATCGATAAGTTTCTGGCCCTTGATTTCTGGCGCTACGACGATAAAGACACCGCCGATTTGCTTGATCGTTCTCGTAAGTTCTCCAGTTTCTTCACGTATGTATTTGATACGGTTGGATCGATTTTATCTTCGGTCATCACGCTAATTACGAGTGTTATCGCGCTTTTATTTGTGAGTTGGTGGCTGGCGCTGCTGTTAGTGGTAGCGGTGCTGCCGGGCATTTTCATTCAGTATAAACTTTCCAAGCAACGCGTCGAACATTGGTCGAAGAATCTTGGTAATCGGCGTAAAATGAATGCCATTGATTGGCAACTTACCGATCACAAGGGGATCGCTGAGCTCCGCCTGTACGGACTCGTGCGTCACCTTATGTCGCTCCGACAGCACTACCGCGATCAGGATGAAAAGCTGCAGATTCGCATTGAACGAAGCTTTATTGGCAAAGAACTGCTCGCCTCGGTGATTGAAGCGGCTGCGGAGGTAGTGGCGCTGATTTACATTACCCTGAGGATTATTGGGCATACCCAACCAATCGGACAGTTTATTTATGTACAGCAGGTCGTTTCGAGGGGGCTGGGGAGTATGCGTTCGGTGGTACAAAGTTTCATTAATATCGATGAAGATATCGCCAATCTCTTTTCATATAATGAATTTATGGAGCTACCGGTCTATACACGTGGCACCAAGAAGCTCACTCACAGCCCAGGCTCCATAGAGGTGCAACAAGCCAGCTTCCACTATCCGCATTCCGATACGCCCGTGCTTCAAGATATCTCGTTGACGATTACGAAAAACCAGCATGTTGCCATTGTCGGTGAAAACGGTGCTGGTAAATCGACACTTATAAAGCTGCTTTTGGGGTTGTATGTGCCTACCAAAGGCACGGTTTTGATCGACGGCATCCCAACCAGTGAGCTACAACTTGAAAGCTGGCACCAACGCGTGGCTGTACTGCAACAATCAACCACCTCATTTACCTATGCGACGGTTCGTGAGAGTGTTCTGCTGGGTGATATATCCAAGCCCGAGTCACGCCAGCGTTACAAAGATGCCTTAGTGGCTGCCGAGGCGTCAGAGTTTGTGAGCAAGCTGCACAAAAAAGACGATACCTACACGTATCCATGGATGGAAGATGAAGACGGCGAATCGGGTCAATCACTGTCTGGTGGGCAATACCAACGCCTCGATTTGGCGCGCAATTTCTACCGTGATAGCCCAGTGGTGATACTTGATGAACCAACCAGCGCAATTGATGCGTTGGCTGAGTCGCGCATTTTCAAACGCCTGATGGATGAAAAGAATAAGACGATCATCACGATTAGCCACCGTCTTTCAACGGTCCGCCGCGCTGAACACATTTATGTGATGGAGCAGGGCAAGATTATTGAAGAGGGGACGCATGACGACCTAGTTGCAGCCAAGGGCGCGTATTACCGACTGTTTGAGAGCCAGCTCTAAACCACGCAAATGATACAATAAGGAAAACGAGGAGAATACTACCATGGCATACGAAGGCACACAACTACACAATTTTGAACCACGAGACAGCGTTACGGAACTAGAAATTATCGACACCGAAGTGGGTACTGGTGAGGAGGTGAAACCAGGTGCGACTATCACAGCACATTACACGGGCGCCTTGGTAAAAAACGGTATTATTTTCCAAAGCAGTCTTGATTTTGGTGACGCCATTACCTTTGGTCTCGACCAAGTTATTAAAGGATGGACTCACGGTGTTCCAGGTATGAAAGTGGGCGGGACCCGCCGTCTCATTATTCCTGCGGAAATGGCGTACGGCGCTGCCAGTCCAGCAAAAAATATCCCAGCAAATAGCGATTTGGTGTTTGATATTGATTTGGTAGCGATTCCTCGAAACGGTGCATGAAAAACGCCATAGAACTCGCACCAAACTACTGGTATAGCCACGAAACCGGCATGGTAATGCTGGACGTTAATGATGCAGTTGGTGAGGTAGGGCCGCAAAGTATTAATGGCGAAACGTTGTTTCCAAAGCAAGAGTATCACTGCACCCTCGTTTCGATTCGTCGAGAACAAGACGCACCCCATCAGGAGCAGGAATTTGTGAATGACCTTGCGAGCTATTTAGATCTAACGGGCACACCAGATGTACTCATAGGTGAAGAGCGTTACCTCTGCGCAAAAGACGAAGAACGAACCGTCGTTGCACCGATTCAGCTGGTAGGGGCGCAAGCGCTTCAGGGCTTTATACGCGGGTATTTTTCTCACTACGCACCGTTTTTTCATGTGACGCTCTTGAAAAACGAAGCAACCAAATATGGTATTCGTATTTCCTCTGAGCAAGATTTAGCCGATCGGTGTACGATACTTTAGCTTTGTCTTCTCAATAAAAAAGCCCTCGTAAAGAGGGTTGATTGCGGGTGGAGAGAGTCTATCTTTACTCTCTCCACCCTTGCGTACTAGTACGTCAGTTGACGCTGTGCAGGCCGAACTGACCCGAGGCCACGATGGCGGCATCGAGCTTGGCGCGGATCGTGTCCACGCGCTTCTGCTCGGTGTCGATCACACTGGGGCGAGTCACATGGCCGTAGTCGCTGGCGTTGTACGTGCCGTCATGCGCCTGCTGCAGACGCACCTGAGCGGCCTGCAGCGAAGCACCGAGCGTGTTGATGTAGTGCAACCACGCGGCGGCCTGAACGGTCTTGGGGTAGCTCTTGATGAGCTCCAAGGCGTCGGGCTGCCCGTCCAGCTGTTCCATCAGCTTCAGAACGGCGGAGACGTCGGCGGCGTGATGCGCTTCGACCTTGATGCGATCGACGGCCTCGCCGAGCGCTACGGCATCGACGGTCAGAGGACGAACCTGATTCTGACGGACCGGCTTCAGCGCGATGATGAGCAGGATGGCGGCGATGACGGCGAGCAGCGCGATTACGACGATCGGGCTGTACTGCATGAGCAATTCGACGATGTTCATGGCTTCTTTCTTGAGGTACGCAGCCGTACCTCCTTAAGGGTGGGTAGGACTCAAATATATTATAGCATATAATATATACTAATGCAATATTCTTCAGAGGGTAATCGCTCAACATGAAATACGGTATATGCTATACTTAGAAATGCCCACACAAGCGAATAAGTGCTGGATATCGCAATTTGTTTACACCCTAAACGAATTTCTGTACCCATACCTTACTCGCTACAAAGAATAGCAGTGGGTACAAACAATAAGGAGGTTCATATGCCAACCATTAATCCGTATGGCAAGGACATTATCAAGGTAACGACCGAATTTGAAGGCCGTCCATTAACATTGGAAGTCAACCGCGTTGGGTTTCGTTCAACCGGTTCAGTGCTGGTTACCTATGGCGACACTGTGGTACTGGGGACGGCACAAGTGGGCACGCGCCCAGTAGTACTGGACTATTTCCCGCTCAGTATCGACTATGAAGAAAAATTTTATGCAGCCGGAAAAATTAGTGGTAGCCGTTTTATTAAACGTGAGGGTCGCCCAAGTGATGAGGCGATTCTTATCGGCCGTCTGATCGACCGCCCAATTCGCCCGCTATTTCCAAAGGGATACCGCCAAGAAGTGCAGGTGGTGGCAAGTGTACTCAGCCTCGACCCTGCCTTCCGCCCAGACATTATTGCTATGATTGCGGCTTCAAGTGCCCTTATGCTCACTGGTACGCCGTTTGATGGCCCGGTGGCCGGCCTTCGTATGGGCCGCGTGAACGGTGAGTTTAAAGCCTTCTTAACACCGGAAGAGCGTGAACAATCCGACCTTGATTTAGTGGTTGCTGGTATTGAGCGTGGAATTACCATGGTGGAAGCTGGTGCCGAAGAAGTACCTGAGGAAATTGTTGCTGATGCACTTGCCTGGGCCTTTGAGCACTACCAGCCAGCAATTCAGTTGCAGCGCGAGCTGGCTGAGAAAATTGCTCCTGTAGCACAAGACTACACCCTAATTCTTCCGGATCCAGCCATTCAAGAGGTTGCCGACGCTTGGGTTGAAGGCAAGATTGGTGAAGCCATTCGCAAGCCCTACCCAGAACGCAATGAAATGATCAACCAGCTTCGCTGGGACTTCCACAAAGATATGGCGCAGGCGTTTGTTGAACAACAAGGCCTTGAAGCGCCAGAAGGCGCAACAGAAGAGGGAATTGCCGCCTTCGCCGCTGACGCCTATAAGCCACTGCGCGATAAGTACGATGAAGCCTTTACCAATGCGCTGCATAAAGACGTCCGAAAAGGTATTGTTGAAGACAAGGTGCGTCCAGATGGCCGGAAGTTTGATGAGATTCGTCCACTCTCTAGCGAAGTTGGGGTGCTGCCACGCGTTCATGGTTCATCACTCTTTACCCGCGGTGTCACACAGGCCTTGAACATCGTCACCTTGGCGCCGCTCAGCTACGCACAATTGGTCGACACCATGGAAGTCAACGACGGTGAGCGTCGTTACATGCATCATTACAATGCACCAGGCTACACCGTTGGTGAAGTACAGCGCCTCGGTTCACCAGGGCGTCGCGAGATTGGTCACGGTTACCTAGCCGAGCGTGCGCTTATTCCAGTGCTTCCAAAAGAGGAAGACTTCCCATACGCTATTCGTAGCGTGACGGAAATCATGAGCCAGAACGGTTCCACCTCAATGGCGGCAACTTGTTCAAGCTGTTTGGCGCTTATGGATGCTGGTGTGCCAATTACCGCGCCCGTTTCCGGCATTGCTATGGGACTCATTATGAACGGTGACGAAGCCAATATCCTCAGCGACATCGCTGATGCCGAAGACTTTGCTGGCGACATGGACTTTAAGTCGGCTGGTACTGCCAAGGGTATTACGGCACTCCAAATGGACATGAAAGTCCATGGCCTGTCAGTGGATATTCTCCGTGAAGCCCTTATGACTGCGAAAAAAGGCCGTGCCTTTATTCTTGAGAGTATGCTAGCAACCCTTGCTCGGCCACGTACTGCGCTCAGCCCGTATGCGCCACGGATTGAAAAGATCAAGATTAATCCTGAAAAAATCGGTGCGGTCATTGGTAAGGGTGGAGAAGTCATCAACAAGATTACCGCTGAAACCGGTGCTGAAATCGATATTAAGGAAGACGGCCTCATTACGGTGGCCGCTGCTGATACCGAAAAGATCGAACAAGCCCTTAATTGGATTCGCAGCCTGACTGAAGAGCCAGAAGTTGGCCGTATTTACGAAGGTAAAGTTGTGAGCATTAAAGACTTCGGTGCGTTTGTAAATATTCTACCAGGCATCGATGGTATGGTGCACATATCTCAGCTCGCTGATGAACGCGTTGAAAAGGTAGAAGACGTGCTTGAAATGGGTCAAATCGTGAAAGTGAAGCTTATGGGCATTGATGAGAAGGGGCGATTGAGCCTTTCGGTGAAGGAAGCGAACCGCTAAGTCACCTATTGCGGATATTGACTTTTTAGATAAAAATTGTACTCTTTATTAGAGACAATTCTGTCTTGATGTTTAACACAACCGAAGGGAGCGAGCGTGTCTCGTGCCATGGCTGCAGTTACCGCTGCAGGCGTCAGCTTCGTGCTGGCCATCCTTGGGGTTCAGGCAGCGCATGCCGATGACCCCGCATCCTGCGGAGCATCTGTTGCGGACAGCACGTCCGCACAGGTGCTTGACGTGCCCAAGGTCACGGAGGCCATCTCCACGGCCAACCAAACGGGCGTCGATATCTACGTCAGAGCTTTCGAGACAGCTCCCGGTGGGAGCCTCGACGCCTTCTGGCAGAACTCGGTCTCTGAGTGCGCCAACTGGCGGAACGGAACCGCGGGCAGCGTTACCCCGAAAGGTAACGTTGTTTTGATCACGTTCAGCATGGATCACAAAAGCGCAGTCTTCTATGGTCCGGCGTACAACCAGACCATTGGTGACGCTGGTGCTACCAACGTTCGTAACGAAATGAATGGGTTCCTGAAAGGGGGCGACTTCACTGGCGGTGTCATTCATGCCGTTCAGAAAGTCGGCCTTCTGACTGACCCTGCCCACAGTAGTTCCTCTGCGCCTTCTGCCCCAATCGATTTGTCGTGGACGATTTGGTTGCTCTGGATCTTCCTGTGCCTACTGGGAACCGCGGTTGTTGTCGTTGCTGTAGTCCTGCTGCGTCGCTTGTTCCACGCGCGAGAGTGGCGTCGTAATGCGCGTACAAAGGCTCTTGCGTACAAGGATCTTGCTGCCGTTGCAGTCACCGACTGGGAGCAACAGCGCCAATTCATGGTGCTTGAGCTCCTTGTGGATGGTGAGTTGCCTCCCAAGAAGTACTGGAGCCAACCATATGACGACAAGATCGCAAAGTCCCTGAAGGACGGTGATGCAGCCACTCTGGAATTTGGAAAATTGTCCGGAGGTCCACTGGCAACGCTTCAGGGCCTCAGCTTCGATGAGTATGAGCTGGCTCGTGATCGTTATGAGTCGGTCGAAGCTGCCATTGCTAAGGCGAAGCGCAATTTCGAAGCCCTCAGAATGGCGGCAAAGGACGATGTTCGTGCGTTTTCGTACGATGGTCAACTTCAGCAGCTCAACGAGCTGCGCGAGCAAACAGTCGCCATCGACGAAGTACTCGCAAAGTGTCGGGAGTTCTTCGTTGTCACCTCTACTGCATCGAAAGTCCAGCAGCTTCGCACCCGTCTGGACGGCATCGATGAGCAGATCGTGAAGCGGGCCAACCAGCAGGGGAGCTATGAAGCGCTTGCGAAAGCCAAGGGCGCCGCAAGCGAGCTCAAGCAGGAAGTCGACGAGATGACCAAGTGGCTGGATCGGCTTGCCGACCCTTCGGGCACCTTGACGCGGATTGTTGAGCGGGGTCGTAAGCAGTTGCACGCTTTCGATCTCGATACCTCGCAAGAGGGTCGAAAGCTCGATCGTCTGCAGGAAGGTATTGGGTCGGTTTTGCAAAAAATCGGCCCGCAGCGCTCGTTCGCGCAGCAAGAAGCTGTGCTGAGCGACTTCCAGCGGCGTGTGGACTCCGTTGTCGCTGCGGCTCAAGTGCGCAGCAACAAGTACCGCCAAGAGCAACAGCGTCAGCGTGAAAAAGCTCGACGTCGAGAGGAGCGTCAAAGCAATCGCTATGATAGCGGCGGCAGCGGTTCAGATGCTTTCGGCGGCGCTGTCATCGGTGGACTTCTCGGGTCTTCCTTCGGCTCGAGCAGCTCATCCTCCTCGTCTTCTTCTGGATTCGATTTCGGTGGTGGATCCAGTGGAAGCTGGGGTGGTGGAGGCGGTGACTTCGGTGGTGGATCCAGTGGAAGCTGGTAACGGGATGTGAGACATCTCGGGCCCGGTACTCTTTTAGAGTACCGGGCCTTTCTCATATCTCAGCGCCAGAAACTTGTTATTTATAAGCGTATGTGCTATAATAGAAGTAATACGTTCTTTTGAACACATCTTGTATATATACGCCTAGACGTTATTGTAAACGGGTACTCTTCATATCCTTACACCTATCCACGCCTCGCGCTATATGCCCAAGAAATAGTCTTGTGCTTATATTTTTAGATTGCCCAGTGCTTGCTGGGCTCCCATGAAAGGGGAATACAATGAATAAAAACCAAAGTGTTGGTGTTATTCGCCAAAAAACACAAAAAGCAACTCGTGCCTTAGCACCGTATCGCAAAACAAAAGCAGCTCAGCTTTCTCGTTTAAAGCCAGATACATTGCGCGTCATTCCACTCGGTGGCCAAGATGGCATTGGTGAAAAGAATATGATTGTTGTTGAATATGGTGACACGGCGCTGATTCTTGATGCTGGGTTCGACCTGAGCGTGGATATACCTGGTATTAACTATGCTATACCGACTATCGATTATCTGGAGACGATTAAAGATAAAATTAAAGGCTACGTAATTAGTCATGGGCATCTCGACCACATCGGTGGCCTGATTCATGTTGTACCGCAGTATCCCGCGCCAATATATGGCAGTGACTTCACAATTGCTATGGTGGAAGCGCAATTTGAAAAGCGTGCCGAGCAATCCGGCGAAACGTTTACTCCAGAGACGGTCGTGATGCATATGGATACTCACGAACGACTGGGGGTGGGGGAATTCACAATTGAGTTGGTTCGCGTCACGCACTCTATTCCTGAATCATCGGCTATCGTTGTCGATACGCCAGTTGGACGGCTTATTAATACCGGCGACTTCCGGCTTGATCCTGAGCCGCTTGACGCCAAACCAAGTGACATTGCCCGGCTTAAAGCTCTTGGCGACGAGGGCGTACTGCTTCTTATGAGTGAGAGTACAAACACCACGAAGCTTGGACGCACGCCAACCGAGCATACGCTTCAAGAAAGCTTCTACGAGTTAGTAGAAACCACAAAAGGCCGACTTGTTGTGGCAGTGTTCTCGACCAATATGAACCGCATCCAGATGATTATAAACGCCGCTGCGCGATCTGGTCGCAAGGTGGCACTTGATGGACGAAGTATGCTGAGCGTTGCCGAGCTGGCTGTTCGGCTCGGTCGGCTGAAGGTTCCGAAGGGTACACTCGTGCCACTTCGAGAAACGCAGTCGATTCCCGATGATCAGCTGATTGTAATTTGTACAGGTGGGCAAGGTGAACCTGGTGCTGCCCTCAGCCGTATGGCGATTGGTGAACATGCAGTGATAAAACTAAAAAAGACTGATACTGTGGTGATTAGTAGTACACCGATCCCAGGAAATGAACAAAGCTATGCACGGTTAGGCGATAGCCTGGCGCGTATTGGCGTTAAGCAGTACCGTCATCCAACGCATGAAATCGATGGTTCGGGACCATTGCACGTTTCGGGTCATGCTGCCCGTGATGAGCATGCTGAAATGATTATGCTGACCCAGCCACAGTACCTCATGCCAATTTATGGTGGCCCACTTCCACGTCGTTACCACAAGGAGATAGCAGTAGGGATGGGTATGCATGAGCGGTCAGTGCCTATGGTTGATAATGGTGAGGTACTTGAATTCAAGGCAGGTCGTGTGCCTGTAAGGGTAGGCAGGGTCACGAGTGGGTCGCTCCTTATCGACCAAACCGGAAGCGTCGTGCCGACGGTGGTGAGCCACGATAGGCTCCTGTTGCAGGAGGATGGCTTTATGGTGATTGTGCTAACTGTTGGAGCTGGTGGTCGGTTGCTTGCAAGTCCTGATATTATCACTCGCGGCTATATTGCGACAAAAGAAAATGCTCGTCAGTTGAATGAACTGAGAAGCCTTCTTCGTAGCATCGCAGCCAAGTCGGGGGCACTCACATCACGGGCTCGGATTGATGCCTTGAAGGATACCCTTCAGCGCCAGGTACACACTTATCTATTTGATACTACTGGTATGACACCCTTGGTGATTCCAGTGGTCAATGTGGTCAATGCGCAGGGGAAAAGCACCCTTGTGCCACGTCCTGTGGCGGAAGTACATTCGTAGTGCTGCCGGTGGGTTCAGCTTAGGTTGTAATATCAAACAAAAGTACAACTGGCTTGTGGTCGGATGCGATTGCGTCGAGCGTATAGAGATTGGTATCGGCAATTCTCTCATTGGTCATAATATGGTCACAGGGGATATTTCCAAGGTTACGCAGGGAACTTAGGGTGGTTGGTATTGCATACGGAACAATCAGATCTTTCAGAATGCCATCAAGTGGGCGCATGGCTGGGCTTTCTGGGGTGACATTAAAGTCGCCAGCAAATATGAGTGGTTCTGTTGGGTCGAGTGCCTGTATGTAGGTAGCAATAGTGCGCATTTTATCAACGCTTTCTTCATTACCAAGTGGATTGCGCATCCAATATCCGTGGTGGTTTAAGACGGTGAGCTTTGTGCCATTGATATCAAGAACGGCTTTTTGGAGGGTTCGGCTGTTATCGATGTATGACGATTGCGTGAGGTCATCAACATACTCGCCA
>JBIIRX010000010.1:0-16639 GCA_044341315.1 Saccharimonadales bacterium (SeqCode) | reverse complement strand
TAATAGGGAATTTACTAAAAATGGCATTACCCATATCGGCTTTGCTGTGTGCAACCAGTGTGGAATGTGCTGCTGAGAAATGGGAGTACGGGTAGCGCTCGTTGATTTGATCATAAATATTGAACATGTTATCGGGGAACTTGACTGTATCGCCGCCTCGATAGACTTCCTGTGCCGTGATGATATCGGGCTGTTCTTCGTCGATTACGTTAAGGATTTGCTGGCTGAGACGTCCAAGCCATAGGTTAAACTGTAATAATTTCATGCAATTAGTCTAGCACATTCAGTGAGCTATGATTGTAGCACTCGTTCGTACCTAAGGAAAAAGGCCACGACTCACAGGAAAGTCGTGGCCTTAATCCAACCCCAGGAAGTCACCGCGACGCGTAGGCCGCTCGCCGTGTGGTCTGCGCCAGCTTCCGAAGCTCCTCCAGAGTCGCGGTGGGTTCCTCGATGGCGTTGGTCAGCGCGTACAGGCGCATGGCGATCGGGTAGGCGTAGGCCAGCCCGGCGAGCCCATTGAGCTCTTGTCGCTCGAGAAGCGCCTTGTCAGAGACATCCCAGTGGCGACCGTGACGAGCCATCAGCTGCTTGTTGCAGCGATCTTCGTAGCTCTCCGCATCGAACTCTTCGAGGAGACCGAGCGCTGCGTAGGCGGCGGCCAGCTCGTCGTTGAAGTCGAGAAACGCAATGAGGTGTCCGAGGTTGAACTGCAACTTGGCACCGGCTAGCTCACCGGTGATGTGGAAAGCCGCGCTTTCCTCCGGCGTGAGCTCACTGGTAGCGAACAGGCCCGAGTCGTGCGCCAACCGGCGCAGGGTGTTGAGGCGGATGAGCGCCGGGTCTGAAGTGGTGGTGGTCTCCATTAGATTCCTTTACGGTAGGGGTCGGATTGTGGTGGTGCGCATCTGCCCGGCGTGTGCCTGCATATGAACATTAATTACATTATACCATAAAATTATTAATAAAGCAATATCCACCTCTGTATTTAATACTTCGTTTACAGTATAATAAGCACCCGTATGATCCTGACCGCATCCCTCCACGAAAAATCCTTTGGCGATAAGGTTCTTTTTAAAGATACGTCATTTTTTGTAGATGACGGTGAGAAGGTTGGTCTGATTGGCCGCAACGGCGAGGGCAAGACAACGCTATTTCGTATACTCAGTGGCGAAGATCCTGATTTTCAGGGTGAGCTACAACTCGGTAAAGGTGTCCACATGATTGCCACCCGCCAAGAGCACCATGGGTTTGAGTCGGTCTCGGTCCTTGAGTATATTCTACAAGACCTTCCAAAATATGCTCAGCTCAAGCATATTCTCGAGAACCACCCGTTAACGATGGGCGACAACATGCGCCTTATTAATGAATACTCTGAAGCACTCGAGCAGTTCGATGCGCTCGGCTATTACACGATCGAGAATGAAGTTGAAAAAGTGCTCGATTCGTTCCAGTTGGGGAGCAAAATAAATGAGAAATTAGGCGACCTCTCAGGAGGGCAGAAGCGTCTTATTGAAGTAGCGAAAATTATGCTTTCTAACACGCAACTAGCATTAATCGACGAGCCGACTAACCACATGGACTACGTAGCGAAAGATAAATTCTTACAGTGGATGAACGCTACTAACGACTCGATGGTTGTGATTAGCCACGACCGCGATGTGCTTGAACAAGTCGATCGTATTATTGAGGTGAAAGATCAGAAGATCTTGAGTTACAAAGGCAACTACGCCGACTATCTACGCCAAAACTCCAGCACTACCGGTGCTTCAATGAACGAGTACGAACTGACCCAGCGTCGCATTACCAACCTCAAAGCAAAAGTAATTGAATATCAGCGCTATAAAGAAAAATCTCGCCATCCAAGTACGATTCAACGCTTTAAGCGCCTTGAACAGCAATCGCGCGATGAACTGGCGCAACTTGAGAAGATCGAAAAGCCTACTTTCTGGGTCGACCGCGAGTCGGTACAAGATATGGGCTTAAAAACTGGCGAACAGTATCAGAAATACAAGGCCAAGAATATTAAACTTCACGGTGTCACAGGTGAAGAAGGCTATAGTCGCTTGTTAGTAAACATTTCCGACCTCTCTCTAGGGTACGATTCGCCACTGCTTGAAAAGGTCGCTTTTCAAATTCGCGAAGGCGAGGTAGTGGAGATTCGTGGCCGCAACGGTGCCGGAAAATCGACGCTAGTAAAAACACTGTTGGCTACTGTCGGTGCGCAGCCTTTTTCAGCCAAGGTATTTAATGGTGTAATTGACGTTGATAAAAAGATTCGAGTTGGGGTGTATGAACAAGAGACTCGTACCGATATGCTCGATAAAACCCTGGCTGGTGCTATTGAACACATATTTTTATCACGTGGCTTAAAAGTAGGTGAAACGAAAGTGCGCCAACTGATGGCAGATTACTTGTTCACCCAGGGTGATGCTAATATACCTGTCAGCCAGCTAAGCGGTGGCCAGAAAGCCCGCCTGCAACTTATTGACATGCTCGCGGATAGTCCATCACTTCTCGTCTTGGATGAGCCGACGAACCACCTCGATCTCCCGAGTATCGAAGAGCTTGAAAATGCCTTGCAAAGCTACAGCGGTGCAATTCTTTATATCTCACATGATAGCCATTTTCGTACCCAGCTTGGTGGAACAGTAGTGCAGCTGTAGCTGGTGTAAACGACAACTATTCGCTACACTTACAACGTAATAAAGAGGTAAATTGTGTCAGTACTTGAAGTAGTAACGCGTCAAAATATCAAGAAAATACTCCCAGTGATTGTGGGTGTCGGCCTGCTCCTGATTGGCGCGTTGGCGATCTACGCTATCTTGGTTGGCCCATCAAAGCAACCGTACCGTGAAGCACTTACCCAATACCGGAATGTCTATGATGCAAATGTGGCTTTTACCAATGCTGGAGCTGCCATTAACGCAAGCGGCGCAAGTAACGAGCAGTTCACCAAAAACATCACAACGCTTCGTAGTGCATTAAAAGGTATTACAACTGAGAATGAAGCGCTTGGTAAGAAAGCGGTACTAACAAGCGGAGAAGGCCAACACTACTACAAGGCATTTACCGAAAAACTAGCTGCCTACACTGCCTACAATACGACCGTAATCGATGCAATCGAAGTATTGCGGCCGGTGCTCTACGAATGTAGCGGCACTATGAATAGCGTCACCCAGGATGCGGCTGGTGCCAGTGCACTGCGAAACTGTGCTGCCGAAATGCAGAAACGTACCATTCCAGACCCTGACTATGCGCAGCTGGCCCGAAGCTTTATTGAAAGTTATAACGGCGCTGCTACAGCAATCGAAAAGCGCGTTGCCTTGAGTGACCCGACTGGAGCCGACAAAGCGGCAGCTACGATGTTTGAAAACGAGCGCGACGAATTTGTTCGGGATCTTACTACTGCCTCGACTAACCTCGCCAAAAACCTGCAAAAAAGTCGTGAAAAAGTGGACATTACCAATAGTGCAATGGCGCTTGACAACTACCTTAAAGCCAAATCAAGTGTTTTCTAGGAGGCGTATGAGCCAGCAAGCCGCCCTCGATACATTGAAGCAAGCAATCATCGACAACGATATTTGCCCAGCACTGCGTGAGCAAGCAACGCAACTGGTAATGGGCGAAGGCAATCCTAACGCCGACATTGTGTTCATTGGCGAAGCGCCGGGTAAGCAAGAGGACATTCAAGGAAAACCCTTTGTTGGTGCATCGGGAAAGTTCCTCAATGAGATGTTAGCGCAGGCCGGCATGGTTCGTGGTGATGTCTATATTACGAATATCGTAAAGTACCGACCACCAAATAACCGTGATCCGCTCCCTGAAGAGAAAAAAGCTTTTTTGCCCTACTTACTCAAGCAGTTGGAAATCATCCAACCAAAAGTAGTTATTACCTTAGGCCGGCACAGTATGGAATATTTTCTACCCGATATGAAAATAGGCGAGGTGCACGGACAGCCTAAGCGAATCCAATTTGGAGATCGAAAGCTGGTGATCCTGCCACTGTTCCATCCAGCTGCCGCGCTCTATAATGGCAGTTTGCGACAAACCCTGATTGACGATTTTCTGGCGGTGCCAGAGGTGATTCGCCAGCTTTCATAAAAAATAGGGTATACTAGTCACTAATGAACAAGCCAGTTATCCTCACCGGAATCCGATCGAACGAAGAGCCTACGCTCGGCAATTATCTTGGTGCCTTTGTACCGATGGTCGCCATGCAAAAACAATATGCCGGCGAATATCAAATCAACATGTTTGTGCCCGACCTACACAGCTTCACGACCCCTATTGATCATTCATCGCTCTATCAAAAGACACTCCAAAACTTAAAGTACTTCATCGCTGCTGGCCTGGATATTAACGATCCGAATACGTATATTTATCGCCAAAGCTATATTCCAGCCCATAGTGAGCTTACCTGGATCCTCGACTGTTTTACGTATGTTGGCGAGATGAGCCGTATGACCCAATTCAAAGATAAATCTGGCGAACACAGCGAAAGTGTCACCATGGGGCTGTTTAACTATCCTGTGCTCATGGCCGCTGATATCTTGCTCTACAATGCGGCCTATGTTCCGGTAGGTGAGGACCAGTTCCAGCATATCGAAATTACCCGTGATATTGCCACCCGTTTCAACAACAAATTTTCGCAAGAAATCTTTACTATTCCGGTGGCAACCAAAGACCAAACGCAATTTATCAAGCGCGATACGGGACTGCGCATCCGTAGCCTTACCGATCCAACCAAAAAGATGAGCAAAAGCTCACCTGATGAAAAATCAAAAATTCTTCTTGCCGAGGATCCCCAAGTCGCGCACAAAAAAATTATGTCCGCTACCACCGATAGTGTGGGAGTAGTGAATTTTGATTGGCAGGCACAGCCTGGCATTACCAGCTTATTGCAAATACTAGCACTGCTCACGCAGCGGAGCCAAGAAGATGTAAACGAAGAGTGGGTTGGCACTACTAGCTACGGCGAATTCAAATGGGTCGTTGCCGACGCAGTAGCCGCGTTCTTAACCGATTTCCAGGCAAAGCTCAATGCTATAAGTGACGAAACACTTCTACAAAAGCTTGAAAGCTCTGAGGAGGCAATGCGAGTGGTCGCAAATGAAACGCTCCTCCGAGCACAAAAGGCTGTTGGGCTACGTAAGTAGCATATAGCATTAAAATAACCCTCGTGATGAGGGTTTACTGGGGGCGGCCAATGGCCGCCCCCGTGAGTGGATTACTCGTAGAACATGTCATCGTTCGTCGATGACGCCCAGCGTTCGGCCGCGTCGCGCCTGCGTTCCGTCGGCGTCCGAAGGTCCTTCGTCGAAGGGTTGTTCGGAGGCAGTGTGAACACCGTGAGCTGCGCTGCGTAGGGAAGGGGACTGTCTCCTTGCGCCTGCTGCCGGCGTTCTTCCAGAACACTGGCGACACGCTCCTGCTCGGCATCGTGCTCAGCCTGGCGCGCTTCGGCGACTTGGCGTTCGGCCGCCTTTGAAATCTTCAACCTGTCGCCGAGGGGCGGCAGTCGACGCTCCATTCTGGCGGCAACCTCAGCCTGCTCTGCCCGGCGGGCGTCCTCTGCCTCGCGAGCACGCTGTACGGCACGCGTACCGATGGGCCTCTGCGCGGGTTGTTGCTCGTTGTCGTTCTCACTCATGGATCGCACCTTTCGTCTCGGGATCCAATGGCATATATTATAGCACATTTATTAATAATAATCAACTATATCATTGTGTTTTAACGGTGCATCTGCTATACTAATAAATACTTTCAAGGGGAACATACAGATACCGCACACGACGACCTGCAAAAACCCCGCCCTTCATTACGAAATTATCAAATGTTAATCCAAATGTACGCTCATCGGTTGAAACAATAGAAAGTACCGCGAGCACACTTTGAACAAAAAGGAGAATTAACACATTATGGGAGGACGAAGACTCGCTACTCCAGAAGCAAATGACGCTTCTAAAAATCCACGTACCCGTCAGAATAACCGAGGCCAAAACGGTCAAGGGCAAAACGGAAATCGTACCAACAAACAAAACAACACCGTACTTGCCAACACCCAAACACGCCGCGGTGAAGTATTCCGCGCGCAGCGTCGTACCAGCGATGATGTCAATGCCCAGGCAAGCCAGCACATCGTTGGTATTCCGGTAAACAAATCGATGTATAACGGCTACGGTGGGCGGCAGTTCAGTATTGCCGACCAAAAGAAACAACCCCGTACTCCGGGTCCACGCCTGCGGGTTGTGCCAATTGGTGGGCTTGGTGAAATGGGTATCGGCAAGAACATGATGGCCATCGAATACGACAATGACATTATCGTCATCGACATGGGATTCTTGTTCCCGGGTTCAGACTACCCAGGTATTAACTACATCGTTCCTGACATCACGTATCTGCTCGAAAACAAGCATAAAATTCGCGCCATCGTGTTTACCCACGGACACCTCGACCACATCGGGGCATTCCGTCACTTGGTACACCAAATTCCTGCGCCAGTGTATGGTTCAAAGTTCACGCTCGCTATGGTTCAGAAAACCATGGAAGAAGCCACCAGTGGCTACGAGCCCGAATATCACGTCATGGACCCAGAATCGCACGAGCAAGTATTCCTTGGCGACAACTTCAGCATTGAACTCGTCCGCGTCAACCACTCAATTCCTGACGCTACTGCCGTGGTTATTCGTACGCCAGAGGGTGTATTAGTCGATACCGGTGACTGGCGTTTTGAAGAGAACCCAGTCGATGGTGTAAAGTTTGACCTCGAGCGTCTTACCGAAATTGCTACCAAAGAGGGAATTACCCTTCTTATGAACGAATCAACAAACTGTGAATCTGATGGTACCCACACGCACGGTGAATTCGAAATTCAAGAGAGCATGGGCCAGGTGATGGAGAAGTATCCAAACAGCCGCCTTATCATTAGCGCCTTCTCAAGCCAGATCCACCGTATGCAAATTATTCTTAACGAAGCGAAGAAGCACGGTCGTAAGGTTGCCTTTGCAGGCTACAGCATGATTCAGAACGTTGAGGTTGCTCTTCGGACCGGCACCATTCAAGTGCCAAAAGACGTGATTGTGAAGATGGAAGACATCGTGAAGTTCCCTGACGGTAAAGTCACCATTATTTGTACTGGTTCCCAGGGTGAATTTAGCGCCGTACTCAACCGTATGGCGAATGGGTCACACAAGTTCATTAAAATTAAAAACTCCGACCAAATCGTCTTCAGTTCAAATCCAATTCCAGGTAACGAAAAGTACGTTACCCGTACCGTTGATGGCCTGATGCGCGAAGGGAGCGGTGTTATTCAAAACGGAAAAACGCACCTTACCGGTATTGGCCCACTCCACCTTTCTGGGCACGGCTACTATGACGACCACGTCAAGCTCGTGAATGCCCTCAACCCGAAGTTTTACATGCCAATTCACGGTGAATTCCACATGCTAGTACACAACGCTGAGCTTGCCGAAAAAGAAGCAGGTATTCCACGCGATAACATTTTTGTCTGTGACAGTGGTGATGTGATTGAGATCAGCCAAGGACAAGCGAAAAAAGCAGGCCGCGTGCCGGTTGGTGGTGTCATGTACGACGACTCTGGCGAGATCGTATCGGAAGTTGTCTTGAAAGATCGTATTCACATGGCGAGCGAAGGTATGTTTGTCGTTGTGCTCACCGTCCAAAAGGGAAGTGGCCGCCTTATGACCAGCCCAGACATTATCAGCCGAGGGTTCATTTATCTGCGTGATAGTGAAGAGCTCATGGGTATCATTCGCCAATACTTGAAGCAAAAAGTAGCACGCACCTTTAGCGGCCGTAAAGTGGACCTAGATGTCGTGAAGAAGGAAATTAAGGACGAGCTGACGCACATCTTGTACGACCAAACCCGACGCACCCCAATTGTCATTCCTGTGATTAACGAAATTGGTGGTGGCGGCAAACCGCAAAACGGCGGCGATCAACAACGCCAAAGCAATGGCCAACAAGGTCGCCAACCACGCGTACAGCAAGCCCAAGCTGATGGCGATACTCGACCATTTAAACGCCCAGCGCCAAAGCAATTCCCAGCACCTCAAGTGCCAGATACCGAAGCGACTGAACCGAAGCATCGCAGCGAAGCGCGCGGCTATTAACGAGCGCATATAAGGAAAGAGAGCCCCGTCAGTACGGAGCTCTCTTTCTTTTTACAGAAGGGCTCGACGGACTGTCGGGGCTAGTGAGTGATGGAAACGTGAACCTCTTCGATCGCGATGACCTCGCCGCGCCAGAAGTCGGGCTGTCCATGAAGCTCGTTGATGTACAGCTTCACCAAGCTCCCTACCTTCAGGCTGCCAGGAAGCTTGGTGACGGGGTCGTACGACTCGACCCGAATCTTGTTGATGTGCCTGTCATACTCCTTATCGGAAGGGGACCGCTTCAGCTTCCGCTGCAACGCTTCGGTCCAGGCGCTGGACGCATCCAGCTCGAGGTTTACGACGCCGATCCGATTCGAAATGATTTCGATGGTCAGATTGGCATCGGTCGTGCCTGCAAAGCGTAGTCGCATTTGTGTACTGGTTTTCATGGCAAACTCTCTATGTCAAAGGGGTACCGCCAGATGAGGCTAGTAAAACACTCAACGAGCTGACATGCAACCATAAGCCTCTTGCAAAATGTGGTAAATTTTGCTATAATATATACATTCTTTCCCCGTTCTCTTGGGGTATAATGAAACCAATACTGTAAGCATAAAGAAAAAGGCCATGGCAAAAAAGAAAAAGAAGTCAGCGAGCAAGAAGAAAGCCGTCGTTAGCTCAGCACCGCAACACGTCCTTCCCGAGGGGTTCTGGGCGCAAGTAGGTGCGGTGTTATTGATAGTCTTTTCGCTGCTAATTGTACTTGGTTGGTTTGGGCTTGGTGGCGATGTCCTCAATACGCTTAACGATGTTGCTGTAGCGGTCATTGGCTATGGGGTCTATGTAATTCCCGTAGTCTTTACGTACGTGGCCGTTGAGATATTCAGAGCAGAAAATAACCGCATTCCCTTTGTGATGAAGGTTGCTACGGCAATTGAACTCGTGTGGGTAGCCGGATTATTCGGCTTACTCAATGACGCAGAAGGCAAGTCGACTGGTGGCTTTGTTGGGGATGTGCTGAACGACAACGTGACGCTGCGCATGGTGGACCCAGGCGTGGCCGCATTTATATACATCGTGCTGATTTTGCTCACTGCTTTATTTATTACCCGTACTTCACCATTTACGATCATCAAAAAACTCTGGTCAATGACACGGCGCGGCGATACTGCCGAGCAAGAGGAAAACGTCAAGGTGATGCGCACCGCCGCTGCTATTGAAACCCCTAAGAAGGGCTCAATGGCCGACTTTACCGTCAATGCGGGTGTATCAACCCTCGACCCAGCCGAAGCCGTCACCAAGAAAAACCCACACCTCAGCTCACTGAAGAATAGCGTTGCTAAAGACAAGCATGCCGAAGATCAATCAGCGCTGGTGACCGTCACCGACCCCAACTGGAAGGCGCCAAGCGTTGACCTCCTTGAAAAGAAGCAATCACCAGCCGATGCTGGCGATGTGCAGCAAAACGCCCAAATTATTAAAGACACCATGGCCGAATTTAACATTGCGGTGGAAATGGAAGGTGCCAACATTGGTCCGAAAGTAACCCAGTACACCATGCGTCCGCCAAGTGGTGTTAAGCTGACGCGTATTACGCAGCTTGAAACCAATATCGCGCTTAACCTTGCTGCCACCAGCCTGCGTATGGAAGCGCCAATCCCTGGCCAAAAAGCCGTTGGAATCGAAGTGCCGAACCGAAAAGCCGCTGATGTGCGCTTGCATTCCATTCTTACGAGCAAGCAGTGGACAGGCAGTAGTGAACCACTCGGCTTTGCTATCGGTAAAGATATTGCTGGTGATGCGGTTGTTGGTGAGCTCAACAAAATGCCCCACCTTCTGATTGCTGGTCAAACGGGTTCCGGTAAGTCGGTGATGATTAACACACTTCTTACCAGCTTGCTGTACCGTAACAGCCCAAGTGAAATGAAGCTGATTTTGGTTGACCCGAAGCAAGTAGAAATGGCACCGTACGAGGATATTCCGCACCTCATTACCCCAGTTATTAACGAACCAGAAAAGACCATTAGCGCTCTGAAGTGGGCGGTGAACGAAATGGAGCGTCGTTACAAACTGCTCGCCGAGCACAAGGTGCGCGATATTAAGACGTATAACAGCATGATTCAATCGGGACGTAAGAAAATTACCGTCCAAGACCAAGATGGTATCGACCAAGAGCACGAAAACGGCGCAATGCCGTACATAGTTGTCGTGATCGACGAGTTAGCTGACCTTATGATGGTGGCAGCCCGAGACGTCGAGGCATTAATTGTGCGTTTGGCGCAAAAAGCCCGTGCTGTCGGTATCCACCTGGTGCTTGCAACCCAGCGACCTTCAGTCGATGTGATTACGGGGCTTATTAAAGCGAACGTGCCGGCGCGTATTGCCTTTACGGTGGCGTCTCAGGTAGACTCCCGTACCATTCTTGACCAAGTGGGTGCCGAGAAGCTCCTTGGTCAGGGTGACATGCTTATGAGTACCGCTGCGCTTCCAAAGCCAAAGCGTATCCAGGGTGCCTGGGTAACCGACGATGAGGTACTTAAAATTACCGATCACCTCCGTCAACAATCACCGCCGCAGTACAACGACGAAGTGGTCAGCCAACCGGTGCAACTGAACGGCAAGGGTGGTGTTGTGATGGACTTTGATAGCAGCAACGGCAACGACGACATGTTCCAAGACGCTGTTCGTTGTGTGATTGAAAGTGGCAAAGCATCAGCAAGCTTGTTGCAGCGACGCCTTCGGGTAGGCTATGCCCGTGCAGCTCGTCTCATTGAAGAGATGGAAGAACAGGGCATTATTGGCCCAGCTGATGGTGCGAGGCCTCGTGATGTACTTGTTTCCAGCATGGATGACGTATTTGGTGGTTCGGGCTCGAGTAGCGACGACGAAGCAGTATAAAGAAGTACCACACTCATGGTACACTGATGGTAATGCGTGTGGGCAAACAAGAATCAGGATTTACCATTGTTGAACTACTTATCGTAGTAGTAGTTATCGCTATCTTAGCGGCCATTACAATTGTTTCTTATAACGGAATTCAAAACCGTGCAAACGACACGGCTATACGTTCTGACCTCGCAAATGCTGCTAAAAAAGTTGAAGCATACAAAATCGAAACTGGGACATACCCTGTTCCGGTTGCACCAGATGACAGTACTGGTGTGGTTGCTGCTGCCTTAAATGGGATGAAGTCGAGCAAAGGCGCATACTTGATGCAACAGCTCACAAGCGAGAGCAATACAGTAAACTTTATTTATTGTGTTGATACGACTGGAACGACCTACCGGCTCGCTTCATGGAGTAAGGGCAGTAATGGACAGGCTGTTATGATCGGGAATGATGTAGCGCTGCAGCCGTTTAACCAAACAATAGCTTCCTCAACTACTATTTGTCCTGCGCTCGGGATTCCTACGGGATCCTTTGTCCATATTTGGCTGTATGACTTGGTACGCGCGGGTGGCTGGCGACCGTTCGTGCGCTAGCACCCCCATATTTTATTTGTATTGCTTGTTCCATCTTCAAACATCTTAAGAATTACGGTGCATACTAAGGGGTAGTCTCCTTGCAAAAGAAGGTAATCTGCGGTATAATTACACCGTTAATAACTCAAGCTTGTCGCCATTTCAACATAAGTGGCAGTATGGAAAAGGACAAGCATCTTCACGGGCGCCGCACTAGGCACCGGTGCAAGATTCCAAAAGGAGACACTAGTGAAGGAATACGAACTAACCGTTCTGATCCACCCAGACCTCGAAGCAGATCTGGAAACGCCTTTGAAAAAAGTGCGTGACATTGTTACCAATGCCGGCGGTGTTATTAAAACCGAAGACAACTGGGGCAAGAAGAAGCTTCAATACCCAATTAAGCGTGAAGAATTTGCTGTCTACGTCTATTTCGACGTCGAACTGCCAGCTGACGCGCCGCTTAAGATCAGCAACGTGTTCAACATCACCGACGAAGTACTTCGCTACCTGTTGGTGAAAGCAGATCCGAAAGCTCGTGCAGCACTCGCTGAGCAAGCTAAGAAGGCCGCAGAACACGCCTCAGAAGACACTACCGAAGCATAGAAGATTAACGAGCAGGAGCCACAAGCTCCAAGAGAGATAGAGGGAGTACATCATGGCACGAAGCATTAACCAAGTCATCCTTATGGGCCGCTTAACACGAGACCCAGAGCAGCGTACGACTACCACCGGAAAGACGATTGCAAGCTTTAGCATTGCCGTCGACCGCGGCGGTCAAGAGGATGCCGCTGATTTCTTTAACGTTACTGCTTGGGAGAAGCTCGGCGAGCTCGTCATGCAGTACCTTGCGAAGGGACGCCGCGTACTCGTACAAGGCCGCCTCCGTCAAGACAGTTGGGACGACAAAGAAACCGGTAAAAAGCAATCTCGTATTGAGGTAGTTGCCACTGATGTCACCTTCCTCGACGGGCCAAACGGAGATTCTGGTGTCAGCGCCGGTAACTCGTCAGCCCCTCGTACCGCTTCAAAAGATGTTGTCATCGAAGATATCGACGACAAGCCAATCGATTTATCAGAAATACCATTTTAGGAGAATATTATTATGGCAAAGCGCCTCAAGAAAGACACCCCAGCGTACTTTGACTACAAAGACGTAAAAACCCTACAACGTTACGTAAACATGTATGGTCAAATTGAACCAATCGGCAAAACCGGTTTGAGTGCCAAGCAACAACGCCAACTGGCTGTTGCGATTAAGCGTGCTCGTCACCTCGCGTTGCTACCGTTCGTTGCACAAGGATAGTTCATGGCACAGTTGCAACCAACTGATCTCAAAAAAGGCGTTGTCGTTCAAATTGACGGCAAGCCTTTTAAGGTGATTGACTACAACCAGAAAGTCATGGGACGTGGCGGAAGTATTGTCAACGTACGCCTCAAGAACCTCATTGATGGAGCGGTAATTCCAAAAACCTACAAAGGTCAAGAAAAAGTCGATTCAGCAGAGGTGACGTACCAAACCGTACAGTACCTCTACAAAGATGCTGACAACTTTTATTTCATGGATCCTGAAAGTTTCGAGCAATTTCAACTTCCTGCCGATGTCTGTGAAGACGCCGCGCCGTACCTGAAAGAAGGCGATAACTTGTCGCTCCAGCAATTCGACGGTCGCGTCATTAACGTCGAACTTCCAAAAAACCTGTACCTTGAGGTCACTTACACTGAAGACGTAGTAAAGGGTGATACCACGAGCAGCGTCTTAAAGGATGCGACCCTTGAAACAGGACTGGTTATTAAAGTGCCATCGTTCATCAAAACCGGTGACGTGCTTTCTGTTGATACAGAGACTGGCGCATACCGCGAACGAAAGAAAGACTAGTCATGTCTGAACAAGAAATATCCGGTCAGAAACTTGTACCGGTATTTTTTGTTGATGAAGTAAAAATCGGTGAATCGTTTGATAAACAAGATTGGCCACTGCATATAACGCTTTTTCCTCCAGTCGAGGCGCAGTATACCGAGCTGCTAGGCAAGGCGATGCGTTTCTTCATCAACCCAATCGAGCCATTTACTGCAAAAATTGATGGGGAAGCGCTATTTGGGACGGATGAAGAGAAAGCGCTTAATAAAGGTGTTCCGGTGTATACAGTTGAAAGATCTACGCAACTCGTAATAGCGCATAAAGGGTTTATTCGGGCATTATCGCATTTGCCACATAACGACACCTTTCGACGTGAGTATAATCCTCATGTAAGCAAAAAGCACAACACAAGGTCGCTATCATTGGGCGATGAACTTTTAGTGGGAGGTATTTCAGTCGCAACAAGTGAGCTGGGCACTTCAACCTGGACGGTAGCGGATAAGATGCGTTTTAAGGGAACGGGAGTGATAGGATGACGAAAATGCGACTCGATACAACCCTCACGGCTCGTGGACTCGTGAACAGCCGCTCTCAAGCTGAAAGCTGGATTAAACTGGGCAAGGTGACCGTTGACGGAAAGTCTATTACCAAACCGGGGCATTTTGTGAATGAAGCGAGTGATATTCGGCTGAACACTTCCGAGCAGTATGTCAGCCGAGCGGGCCTAAAATTAGCTAGCGTTGCGAAATTACTCAACGTACACTTCAAAGATGCTGTTGTCTTGGATGTCGGTTCAAGTACTGGCGGATTCACTGACTACGCCCTCCAGCATGGTGCAAAAAAAGTATTCGCAGTGGATGTTGGTACTGACCAACTGCACCCGAGCCTACAGGGACACGAAAGAATTGAGCTCCATGAGAAAACTGATATTCGTGATTTTATTCCTTCTGAGACACCCGATATTATTGTGATAGACGTTTCGTTTATTAGCCTTCGTGAAATATTACCACACCTTGCAAAGCAGGTGGCTGGCGCAGACACAAACATTATGGCGATGGTGAAACCGCAATTTGAAGCGGGAAGAAACCAAACGACAAAAGGAATTATTAAAAATGATAGTGTTCGCCGTCAGATTCTAAAAGATTTTGAAGAGTGGTCCCGGGATTTATTTGTGATTCGTGATAAACGCGATAGCGAAGTAGCGGGGAGCAAGGGGAATCGGGAGCGGTTTTACTTACTGACGTTGAATCGAAACTCAACAACATCGCCAGGTCGCATTACATAGTCGCGACCTTCAGTACGAAGCTTACCGGCAGCCTTTGCGGCTTGCTCTGAACCAGCCGCGACGAGATCGTCGTAGTCAACAATAGCCGCAGCAATAAAGCCTTTTTCAAAGTCGGTATGGATCACGCCGGCTGCTTGGGGTGCGGTTGCACCTTGTGAAATCGTCCAAGCACGGACTTCTTGTTCACCGGCGGTGAGATAGCTCTGCAAGCCAAGAGTACCGTAGGCGGTGCGGGCTAATTGGGCTAGGCCAGATTCAGCCACTCCATACGACTCCAGCAGTTCTGAAGCATCCGCTTCATCGAGGCCGCGCAGCTCCTCCTCCAGTTTTGCGCAGATGAAAACAGACTGGGCAGGAGAAACGAGTTCGGCAAGCGCCTGTGTTCGAGCGGTGTCTGCAAGTGTTGTCTCATCAACGTTGAACACATAGATAACGGGCTTCGCACTCAATAGCTGCAAGCTTTGGATACTCTCGTTACTCACACCCTCAACATCAACTGCCAACGTACCAGCTTCAAGCGCGGCTTGGAGCTTCTTCAGTTCTTCGATCTGCCCGCGTACTGAAGGGTTGGCTTTGGCTTCACGCTCTAATTTGGGAAGGTGACGCTCGATTGATTGCAAATCGGCGAGGATTAGCTCGGTATTAATAACCTCAATATCCGCTTTTGGATTGACGGTGTCGCTGACATGGGTCACATCTGGGTCTTCAAAGGCGCGTACCACATGGACAATCGCGTCACATTCACGGATATTTGCGAGGAACTTATTGCCCAGACCTTCGCCCTTGCTGGCGCCCGCAACCAGGCCGGCAATGTCGACGAAGGTAACGGTGGCCGGGATGACTTTTTTGGCTGCATACATTTTTTCAAGTACCGCCAAGCGTTCATCAGGAACGGCAATAATTCCAGTGTTCGGCTCAATAGTCGCAAACGGGTAATTTGCCGCTAAGATATTGTTATTCGTCAAGGCATTAAAAAGCGTCGATTTTCCGACGTTAGGGAGGCCGACGATGCCGATTGATAGGCTCATATTCACAGTATAGCATAACAGGGGTAGATATTGACAAAAACGCTATAATTTGCTATGGTGATTTCAAATCGATAAAAACAAAAAAGTAGGTAGCATGTCTGAACGTACCGTCGCAACAATAGAAAATGTACAACGAGATAATTGGCGGTTGCATGAAGACGGCATCTTTGTTGCGTCGTCAGCTCGAGCTCTCGCGAATAATATGAGCGAAGCATATAACCAATATGGTGAAGACCTAACTCCAGAAGAGAAATCCCTCCGTGCTCGTCAAAATATGAGGGAATTTCATGAATCGATCGGCCTTCATATTGATAATGCGTTTGTTATGAGGCCACAGATTGATTATTCCAAGCCGCTTGGGATTTCAAATGTAGACGAGCTGTTTCAACCAGGTCACGGCGGAGAGGATGCTACCGTTGCAGAAGAACGAGCGGATTTCATCTATACCGAAAATCCAAAAACAATTTTAGAGTGTCGACCTGCCGACTGTCCGGTACTGACTATTAAAGGTGTCAATGCTGAAGGGGTTCCTGTGTTGGGACTGCTGCATGTTGGATGGCAGGGCCTCAATGCCGGGTATCTTGAAAGCGCAGTATCTCACTTGAACGAGAATCTGCATGTTCCAACCGAATCGTTACGAATTCAAATGAGCGGATCAGGATATGCTGAAAATTATCACTACAAAAATGCAGAACATCCATTGGATGACGCGTCACATAATGGTGATTTACCAAAGCGGTTTACCCACCCTGATCGGGATCATCTATTTGTGAATGTCGAAGCTTCAGATGGGGTAGGTGATAACGGTCAGCCAGTCTGGCAATTCGATATTGATATGCCCGGGTTTATACGTAAAAAATTGAAAGACTTTGGGATAGATGATTACC
>JBIIRX010000021.1:0-13862 GCA_044341315.1 Saccharimonadales bacterium (SeqCode) | reverse complement strand
TATACGAAGAGGGGAGCGATACAACCTCTCCAGATTCTGGGTATTCTTCGCATAGTCGAGATTCAAAAGACAAAACACGAAATACTCGAGACGTTGTGGTTGCTACTATGGATACTCCGGATCAAGATCTGATTAATGCGCGCCAATCCCGAATAGACGGTGCCGCAACAATCGCCGCTGCCACTCGCTTATTGCACGAGTAACGCTTTACATTTTTAGATGTGGTGAATCGGTATAGGCCCCTTTGTGCTGCTCATGCTTACCCTGTATACTCGTATACAGGAACATAGACATGGTAAACACACCACAAAGAACATATATAAGGAGGCTTTTTCTGAAAGTACGGTTACGCACGTCAAAACTACACTTGGGTACATTGAGCATTATTGCAGTTATGGTGATGTCGCTTGTGACAATAGGCATAGTAACGCGGAGGGCTGATGCGGCCGGCTGCTTAGTGCCACTTGGGGGGAGTGCTGAAAACGCGCGTACACTTGTGCAAGCGCAGTACGCCCAATGGAAAGCAACCTATGTCACCAGCAGTGGTGCGGGCGGTGACGTACGTGTGCAACGTTCAGCTATGGACGGCTATGATACGGTGTCCGAGGGTATTGCCTACGGAATGCTGTTTGCGGCCTACATGAATGACCAATCGACGTTTGATGGGTTATGGGCGTATACGCAGAAGCATACGAATGAACACGGGTTTATGCACTGGCGTATAGCTGCCAACGGTTCGGTGCTGGGTGCAAATGGGGCCACCGACGCCGATGAGGATATGGCGGCTGCATTAATCGTCGCCGATACGACATGGGGTGGGTATACGCATAGTGCGAAAGCCATGATTGATCGGATTTTGAAGTATGAAGTAGAGCCTGGCACCTATGTGCTCAAGCCGGGTGATGTGTGGGGTGGTTCGTCGGTAACAAATCCGTCGTACATTGCGCCAGCATACTACGACCTTTTCCAGGCATATACTGGTAATAATGAATGGAAAAAAGTTAAAGATGCTAACTATACTGTGCTCCGGGCAAGCCAGAATGCAGCGACGGGCCTTGTGCCTGACTGGTCAATGGCAAACGGTGCCGCGGCACAAGGCATGAGCTACGATTTTAGTTACGACGCCGTCCGTATGCCGGTGCGAATGGCTATGGCAGTTGCCTGGAACTGTGACGCTGCTGCCAAGGAGGTCCTTTCGCCATTCAATCAATGGTTTTCGGGTAAGAATCTTACTCAATTAAAGAGCGGCTATGCGCTCAATGGAACGAACGCTGGTGCGGGTGATGCCACTCCTGTGGTAGCGGCAGTTGCGAGTGCAGCAAGTGTCAGCAACAATGCGACGTACCGAGATGCTGCGTGGCAAACACTTGCAACAATGCCAGCAACGACCTACTATCCAGACTCAATGAAGCTGTTCAGTATGATGGTGGCGACGGGTATGATGACGAATCCAATAGCGAGCATCGTTACCGCACCAGCGCCTACCGTTCAGCCAAAAACCTATACTCTGACG
The DNA here is from genome assembly GCA_044341315.1 of Saccharimonadales bacterium (SeqCode). Classification (GTDB taxonomy): domain Bacteria; phylum Patescibacteriota; class Saccharimonadia; order Saccharimonadales; family Saccharimonadaceae; genus Microsaccharimonas. The sequence goes on along the minus strand of JBIIRX010000021.1, from coordinate 12,349 downwards.
GGGAGCGCGGTCAGCGGGACGGTCGGTGTCGAGACTGAAATCCGAGTGAACGTGAGTGCTGGGAGTAGTGTAAGTAATCAGCTGATTGATGTTGAAGTACATGATGGAAATAATAAAAAAGTTGCTCAGGCGGTATATGAGAATCAATCGCTGAGCAGTACTCCAAAAAGCTACATAGTGCGCTGGAAGCCGACTATCGCGGGCGCCTACACGGTAAAGGCCGGTGTCTTTACGAGCGATTGGAGCCAGGCGCTTGCATGGAATGACCAAGTAGCTCCGGTGAATGTTACGCAACCCACAGCACAGCCGCCATTGCTCCCTGCGCCGGCGCCCGAGGTAAAACAGGGTACTATTCAAGTATGGTGGCCGGTGGCTGCACAGCCAGTATCAGGGGTGCAGCCATTTAAAGCCGTGTTAGACGGTGCCGAGGTTGGTACCTATGACCTTTATTGGCAGGTTGATGGGGGACGATTAAATGCAATGAGCTCTGTGTATGATGCAGCGCCGCATAAGCTATCCACTGTTGATTTACAGGGATGGAATTGGGCTCCGAGTGGCCAGTATACGCTGAACTTTGTTGCAAAGAACAAGAGCGGCACGGTGTTGGGGCAGCAGTCGGTTCGCATGACGGTACGATAAGCGTTAAGGCGTATTTACTTTTTAGAAAAATATGTTACAATTCGATTAGCGTCTAAGTAGGTCTGGTTCCGTATGGTTCTGTATGGCTTGTATTCGCCGCACATTCCCATCTCCCAGATCTAACGCAACTCCAAGCCGTCTCACCCTGAGACATCAAACCCCCGATCGCGCCGTTTCTCGGCCTGAACAAAGGAAACTAATGAAAACGTTCCGTCAGTTGAGTGCCGCAGGTGCGGCGCTCTTGCTGGTTGGTGCACTGGTGGCGCTTCCCAGCGTCGCCTATGCCACCGACGAAGCGCCGGACTCGTCCGTCACCGCCGAGGTGACGCCGACTCCGGAGCCCACGTCCGAGCCGATCGCCGATCCTTCGCCCGCGCCTTCCCCCACGGAGAAGGCCAAGGCCGAAGAAGACGAGGTCGTCGAAGTGCCCGTCGTGGACCCGCCGGCCGCCGACGTCTCGGACAACTCGTCCGAGACCGACGCGGGTACCCCCGACACCACCGACTCGTCTTCGCCGGCGCCCACCGAGGGCACCGAAGAGGGCAAGGCACCGGTGGTCGACGCGCCCGTCGTGGAAACGCCGGTCGCCGAAGTGGTTCAGCCGCAGGTCGAGGCCGCGCCGATCGTCGTGACTCCGAGTGCGCCGCTTGACAACGGCAACGACACGGTGTTCATCCTGACCAAGCAGGGCGTCATCTACACCGACATGGACGGCAATGTCCTGACCGGTACGGTGCCGATCCCCAAGTCGGGTCTGACGGTGCGAGCCATTCCGGCCGAAGGCTACGTCTTCCCGGAAGGTGCCCGCACCGAGTGGGTCTTCAAGCAGCGTCCGCCGCTTGGAACACCGCTCGTGTCGATCTCCGACCCCGTGGTCGACACGGCGACACCTCTGCAGGTGACGGTTTCGTTCAGCTACACGCTCGTGCTGAACGACCCGTCCACGACCAAGTTCATCGTCGAGGTATACGACAACGACGGTGCCGAGGTGTACTCCTACCAGACCAACACCGATACCGACGGGACCTATCGCGAGACCATCAATCTCGTACCGGGTTCGTACACGTTGGAGGTGACCGGTTTCAACGAGTGCGGTGCCGACTGTGCCGATTTTGCCACTCTCTACTCGGGAGCGTTCATCGTCGCAGGGCTACCGATCCTCATCGATCCCGACTGGCCCGTCCAGAACGGCAACACCGTCGTGTTCGATGGTCCTGAGGGCGTCATCTACACCGACCCGGACGGTAACGTCCTGACCGGTACGGTGCCTGTTCCCAAGGGTGGACTCGATGTGGTTCGCACGCCAGCTCCTGGGTATGTCTTCCCGGGTGGCACGGACACGGAGAAGACGTACCAGTACGTCCCTCCGAAGCCGATCACGGTCACTCCGCAGAAGCCCGATCAGAACGGCAACACCGTGACGATTCCCGTACAACCGGGCGTCATCTACACCGACCCGGACGGTAACGTCCTGACCGGTACGGTGCCTGTTCCCAAGGGTGGACTGCCGGTGAAGGCCACCCCCGCACCCGGGTACCAGTTCCCGGACGGTGTCAAGACGGAGTGGAAGTTCGAGTACACGCCCGAGCCTCCCGTGACGATCGTCGCGCCCAAGCCCGATCAGAACGGCAACACCGTGACGATTCCGACCGTCCCCGGAGTCGAGTACTTCGACGTCGACACCGATGAGGTGCTGACGGGCGATGTGACGATTCCGAACGGCGGCACGCGGGTGATCGATGTTCGCCCGACGGGCAACAACCCGGTCACGGGTGGTCCGTGGAGTTACCACTACCAGGCCCCTGTGTCGCCGACGCCGAGCCCCGTGCCGACGCCGACGGTGCCGGCCACTCCGGCTGTCACTCCTCTCGCGAACTCCGTCAAGTCGACGGGCGGGCAGGATGACGGCTCGAGCCTGGCGGTGACCGGAAGTGATGCGTCCCAGGCAGGTGTTCTCGCCGGCATGGCGGGTCTGCTCGTCGCAAGCGGTCTGGTGCTGATGGCGGTTCGTCGTCAGCGTGCATAGCTGAGCTGGGTGGGCGTAGAGTGTATTCTACGCCCACCCGGTTCGCACCCCTCAAGCCCGTTCATTCGGGCTTTTTGAATGGTTTTTCGTATGCTACAATGTGCTTATGCTCAATAACGAACACCCTCAGTCACAACAACCGGCTTTGTCGAACAAAAAAGTGAGTCGAACAAAGAGGGGGGCACTCCTTATTGGTATTTCTCTATTTGGATTGTTGGTTGCGACTGGGTTCGTACTATATCTCTTAGGTTATTTCACCATTGTGGTGAAACAGCCGAGTCAATCGCTCGCATCAATATCACAAGTTTGCGGAACGCCTGTCGTGGATGAATACAATAAAGCCTACGGGGTACTTGTCTCAAATACAGTGAGTTATGATTCTTATGTTGAAGGGGTATCAAAGGTTGCCGATAATGTGCGAGCGCTTCAGCGATATCAGCAAGATCCAACCTGTCTGGCTATTCTTTATAAAACCGCTATCTTAAAAAACGACATAGCCCAAGCTAAAACGTATTACGAGCAACTTCTTCCGCTCGTAAATAATAATCAATATGTCGACACACGATTCGATGGAATTATGAGTATTGATCAAATGCGTAGTCGCGTTGAAGTGACTGATAGCCAGATGGGCTCGGGGTAGCGGGTGGCGCATACAGGACGTTACGCATCTGTTAGACCACTGCGATCAATTATTACTTGGGGTGGAGTTTTTGTCGTTGCAATAACGATTTTTTCCGCGCTCGGTACGACTCAGACCACATATGCGGCCATGTCGGATAACTCGCGCCTTCGGTATGGTGATGCACGAAGGTACTGTGATGAGCTTCCTGGATATGGATATCACGGTATGCTCTGGCTCAGTAACCAGTCGGACTATTACAGCGAGCAGGTTGTTATTGGTGAAAATGATCAATCCGTCGGGCTCTCGCTAAGGGGAGCGGTTAACTCGTGCGAGGTAAGTGACGGGTACGCTACCTACGCGATAGATGTTGCAGTACAATCGGGACCGGTTACGCTTGATGGAAGTAGCTTTTATCGTGGAAATACACCTGGCGGCCAGTACAAATGGAGTACAGAAGGTCACAGGTTAGGAGCAACTATTAACGTTGCCGGAGTCGCCGTTTGTACTGGGAGTGGCAATGTATCGCAATCAGTTCAAGTAGACATATACCGCAGGCTAAGGCTCAATAATACTGCCCTTGGCTCAGGAGTTGAAAAAATTGATTTAACGGTTCAGAGGAATTGCCCAGTGGCGCAATGGTCAATTAATGGCCAATCGTATATCAAGAATACTCAATCCGACACTAGTGCTGACGCCCGCCTTCCAGTCGGTCTTTCTCAAGGGACAGTAAAAGCGCGAGTCGGTGATAGGTTGAACTGGTATCATGACCTGCGAAATAATGGGCCGAACAACATGCTAAATAATCTGACGTATGTGATTAGCCTCAACGGCTTCACTCAACCCGGCTGGCAAGGACGACCTGTTGTCGCAACTGGTAAGGGTAACGTAAATGAGCTCTTTGTTCGTCATTATGCGCGGTATAGCGATAGCTCGATCGACCGAAATCAGTCCGCGTATTACACACTTTATGACGTACAGGGATTTGACATTGGTAAAACACTTTGTCAGAACATTGTCTGGGCACCAAAATCATGGAACGATGCAAGCGAAGGTGGAAGTGGGCAGGCTTGTGCGGCAGTTCCATACGAGTACGCTCTCACCCCAACAGTAAAGGGTGTTAATGACGGTGATACGACCGAGCCCGATCGCCAGGCTGTTACAGTTGAGGGAAACGTTACGAATGGCAGGAACCGCTTTGGTGAAGGTCCAACAAAAACCGTTAACAATGTTCGTTGGCAGCTCACTGAAGTTGTATTTGACCCAAGTGTACCAATTCCGCAAATAACAGGCGGCTTTAGTGCTTCTGGTATCAATCCATGTACATTCATAACAGGTGAGAAGCCAGGGTCATGTAAGGTGTTAGCATCGGGTACAGAAGCAAACGGTTTCAGTAGCTCTACATCACCGGTTTCGCTTGCCACCAGTGCCGGCAGTTCTGGAACATATGCGGTGGGGACGCGAATCTGCTACCTTACCTCAGTGGATAATTGGGAAGCGACCTATAATTTGGGTGCGAGAGCGCAATCAATTGACACTCAATGGCGACACTCGGCAATGTCCTGTCTCGTCGTCGCGAAGAAACCAAAAGTACAAGTGCAGGGTGGAGACCTATTTGTTGGTCGCCAGTTGCCGGGTACATCGGTAAGTGGAAGTAATGCTGAGGTGACAACATCATTGTCAACAATTGGTTCCGGTATGGTGTATGGATCATGGGGTGAGTACGGTGTTGCCTCAACTGGACGCGTCACAGGAATGGCTTCTGCCTCAACACTTGCTGGTGGTGTGCCAACAAGTAATGCTGGTATTTGTAACAATAGTCTGCTCACATTTAACAATGTCGTGCTTAATGGTGCGGGCACTCCGGTATGTAATACGTCAAATGTCGGAAAATACAGCTTCAATAGCAGCTTACCTTCGGTAGCTTCGCGGTTCCCGTTGGGTTCTGCAACTACTCTCACGGGTACGTCAGCCAATGTAACCGCTCTCGCCAATAGTAGCGGTGGGTCAAAAGTATACACAACATCAGCAACGAGCTTCAACCTAGCGTCGGCTGGTACTGTCAATCTTGGAAGGTGGCTGGTTATTAATGCTCCCGATACGGACATAACAATTAGCTCGAACATTGGGTATTCCTCGGCATCAATGACATCGGTAAGCCAGATCCCGCAGGTTATTATTATCGCGAAGAATATAACAATTACATCGAATGTTACTCGTGTGGATGCCTGGCTGGTCGCTACAGGGAAGAAGAGCGGCGCATCTGTCACAGACGGTACAGTTTACACCTGTGATGTTGCGCGGGCCGACTTAAAGAGTACGGTGTGTAACAATAAACTGACCGTTAACGGCCCTGTGATGGCACGTAAGCTGCAACTCCTACGCACCGCTGGCGCGGGGAGGGGTGATGCGAGCGGTGACCCGGCAGAGGTATTTAACCTTCGTCCCGACGCTTATTTATGGGCAATGAACCGTGGTGGTGGACAGAATAAAATTACAACCGTCGACACAACGGAACTTCCGCCGCGATATTAGCTAAAGCGCTTGCTTTTACGCTTACGCTTTCTGTATAATAAGCACCAATATGGCAAATAAAGGCGTGGGCGATTACTTTTCATTAGACATTGGCACAAACGCAGTGCGTGTGGTCCAATTAACAAGTGCGGGGAACGACAGCTGGAATTTAGCCCATTTCGGCTACGCTCCAGTTGACGAAAAAACGAGTGCATCAAATTCACCAGAGGCGCTTCGACGCCTTGGCGAAATTATTATGACAGCAGTAGGGCAGAGTGGTATTAAAACGAAAAACGTTTCGTTAGGGCTTCCTTCATCGAAAACGTTTACGACCGTTGTAGAACTCCCGGTCATGCCCGAGAATGAGCTAAAAAGTACCCTCAAGTATCAGATTGATCAGTATATTCCTATGCCTTCAAGTGAAGCGCAGGTAGACTGGGCATTGCTTGGTACCTCACTGCACGACCCTAAAATGCAAGAAGTACTTATCGCAAGCACTGCAACGGCCTATGCCGAGGAGCGGCTTGAATTCGTAGAAAGCCTTGGCTTAAACGTTATTGCAACCGAACCAGACCCACTGGCTATGGTACGCGCATTGCTGCCGCCAAACAGTACGGGTGCGCAACTTATTATTGATGTCGGCGAACAATCCACTGATCTCGCCATTACCTATGGTGATGCGCCGCGGCTCGTGCGTAGTATTCCAACTGGTGTAAAAGCTTTGGTGAAAGCCGCTGTACAAAACTTGAATGTTCAAGAGGAGCAAGCGCGTCAGTTCATTTTGAAATTCGGGCTTGCGCCAGACCGTCTTGAGGGGCAGGTCTACCGTGCAATTGAAGGTACCCTTGAAAGCTTTACTGCAGAGATTTCAAAATCAATTAAGTTCTTCCAAACAAAGTACACCAACGTTACTGTGAGTACCGTTTTACTTTCTGGGTACAGCGCAGTAGTACCGGGCTTCGGTGATTTCATTAGTACTAAAACGGGGCTTCCTACCACTGTAGCGAACCCATGGCAAAAAGTACGGGTGAGTCAAGCTGACCAGCAGCAACTGGCGCCAGTAGCGGCTGAGTTTGCTAAAGCAATTGGCCTTGCGCAGCGGAGGAACAAGCTATGATAGAAATCAACCTGATTCCTGATGTTAAGCGCGAGCTGATTAAAACGCAGCGCATGCGCGCCTATGTTATATCCGGTTCAATTATAACGAGCATTGTTGCTGGTGGCGTCATTGTACTACTTCTTCTATACATCGGTGGGGTTCAGACCTTCCGCGAGTCAACACTTGATAACGCTATTACAAAACAGTCTGAAGAGCTAGCGAAGGTGGAGGATTTGTCAAAAATCCTTACAATCCAAAACCAGCTCGCTGCTATCGATACTCAAGGCAAGCAAAAGCAACTTGAATCACGCGTCTTCGATGTCGTTGGGTCGGTTGTACCGCCTGCACCGAACGAAGTGAAAGTTTCCAAAATTAACGTTGATGCAACGACCTCTAAAATGACACTCGATGGCCAAACACCAGCCTATGCTTCAGTGCAAGTACTTCAGAAAACGTTAGAAAACGCAATCTTCACGTATAAAGAGGGTGATGAAGAAAAAACTGTAAACCTCGCCGAAGATATTAAAATCGAACAAGCGTCATATGGTAAGGATGAAAACGACCAACGAGTAGTGGTATTTACCATCAGCTTTACCTACCCAGAGCAACTGTTCTCTTCAAAAGTGCCAAACCTCGTCATTAAGTTCAAAAACAACGGCAACGTAACGGACTCATACTTGGGAATTCCACGAGTAATCTATACACAGCCAGCGACAAAGGATGGAGCAAACTAGTATGAACCCGAATGAAGTAGTTATCCGAAAGCGTACGCAAATATCGAAGACGAATAAAATGATGTTCATCTGGATCTCGGTTGCATCATTAATAGTCGGTGCCTCAATTGTGGTCGGTTCAATTCTCTGGCAGCAATTGCAGTACAAAGAGAAAGTATTAGCTGCTAAGTCGAAAACTCTGTCGACTTTGGAGGCAAATAATGCTGCTGTCACTAAGCTGCGTGACGAGCTCAGGGTGATTGATGCGAATGCAGATCTTGCTCTTGCAAAGGCGAAACCCGAAGACGAGTCGCTTCAAGTCATCCTCGACGCGCTTCCAACCAGTGCTAATACGCTTGCCCTCGGTGCATCACTCCAAAATCGTTTCCTTGCGGGCATCCCAGGCTTAAATGAGCCAGATACGCTATCCGTAACGGACGATCAGGCCGAGGCTGAGACTGGAGTAGTGGCCACTGAAGAAGAGGCAAGTGGCAAGAATCTGATTGAGAGCTCACTACCGAAGCTTTCAATAAGCCTTGAAGTGATTGGTACTAAAGATGCAGTTGTGCAGCTTCTAAAGAACTTCGAACGATCGATCCGACGTATTGACGTAGCCCAGCTCACAATTGAAACCGGTGAAAACGGCAATTTTAAAACAACTATCAACGCCAAAGCCTACTACCAGCCGGCGAAATCACTTGAACAAAAAGATGAGGTAATTACGCGATGAAACGCACAGATATAGCAATGGTAGTCCTAATTGCCGCTCTCGGTATGGGCGTAGCCTACTTTGTAACAAAAACGGTCATGGGAGAGGCAACTACGGAGGAAGTGAGCGTAAAGCAAGTTGAATCAATTGACACTTCGTTCGCAACTCCAAACACCAATGTATTTAATCGAGATGCGATTAACCCAACCGTCGAGGTACAAATTAACCAAGGTGCTCAGTAGGGGGTTCGGTGTCCTTACTGACTGACGACATTCAAGAAAAATTAACAACCCTTCTTATTCAGGAAGGGCTTGTTGCTGAACAGGCTATTAATGACGCTAAGGCTGAGGCGACAACCTCAAAAACGCCGCTGTTTTCGCTGCTTACGAAGCAGGGCATTATTGATAATGAACTTTTAACCCATGCGATTGCGCAGGTCTCAGGGGTGCCGTATGTCAACCTTGCGCACACCCTAATTGATCAAAGCATTCTAAGCCTTCTGCCTGAGGATGTTGCCGAACGTTTCATGGCGGTACCCCTTGCAGAAGTACAGAACCGCCTTGCAGTTGCCATGCTCGACGGAAACAACGTCCAAGCTGTCGACTTCTTGGCGAGTAGTATCCAGCGTCCGCTCAAAGTATTTATGGCCTCAGAAGAAGGTATTCGCCACGTTCTTGACCAGTATAAAACCGACCTCAGTAGTGTGAACCAAGCTGCTCAAGTTTCACAGGATGAGCTCAAGGCTGAAGAAGCCAATGAGGTGAAGACAATTGTACAGGATTCACCAATCAGCCAGGCACTCAGTAAAATACTTGAATATGCCATTAAATCACGAGCCAGCGATATTCACATTGAGCCACTCGAAAATGCTCTAAAAATCCGCTGTCGGATTGACGGTGTGCTTCGTGAGGTCATGCAACTTCCGAAGAGTATTGAGCCAGCGTTAGTAAGCCGTGTAAAGATTCTGTCAAACCTCAAAATCGATGAACACCGCGTACCACAGGATGGTCAATTTGCCGTGCAGGTTGCACACAAAGCAGTTGACCTTCGTATTGCGATCAGCCCAGTGGTATGGGGTGAGCAAATTGTTATTCGTCTGCTCGATAAAAGTGGAAACAGTTTTGACCTTGAAGAAATGGGCTATGCCGGGCGTTCACTCCGTGTGATTCGTAAAGGTGTCAAGCGTCCTAACGGCATGGTGCTTACCTCTGGACCAACCGGTTCAGGTAAGTCGACCAGTTTGTACGCACTTATTAAAGAAATTAAAGACGATAGCGTGAATATTGTGACGCTTGAAGATCCGGTTGAGTATAAGATGCAAGGTGTGAACCAAATTCAGGTGAACGCTGAGGTGGGGCTTACCTTTGCAAACGGCCTTCGCTCGATTCTACGCCAGGACCCAGACGTAGTGATGGTAGGAGAGATTCGTGACGCCGAAACCGCCGGCTTGGCTGTGCAGGCGGCACTTACCGGGCACTTAGTGTTTAGTACGCTTCACACCAACAGTGCGGCTGGAGTGCTCCCGCGTCTGCTCGACATGGATATTGAGCCATTCCTGATTGCCAGTACCGTCAATACCATTATCGGGCAACGCTTGGTTCGAAAAGTCGCACCAAAGCGTGAAGCCTATCAATCATCGCCGATTGAAACACAGAACATTATTGCGACGGTTGGACATCTGTTACCGAAGACAAAAGAAGAGGTTGCGCGCGTCTCGGCCGACCTTGGCTATAAAGATCTACCATTAGCGGATCAAACATCGTATACTCTAGTCAGAGGAATTGACAGCCCTCAGGCACCTAATGGCTATAGTGGTCGAGCTGGTCTCTATGAGGTCATGGATGTAAATCCAGACATTCAAAAGCTCATTATCGAGCGAGCAACCAGTGGTGATATCCAGCGTTTAGCGGTTTCACAGGGCATGATCACTATGCGTCAAGATGGGTATCTAAAGGCGCTAGCAGGTATAACCACACTAGAAGAAGTCAATCGCGTAACATCAGATACAGCATAGAAATAGGGTAGGGATATGAACAACACTCCAGAATTACGAATCGAAATACTTCTCGAAGAGGTGGTGAAGCGCAAAGCATCAGACCTTCACCTTCAAGTAGGCTTGCCGCCAATGCTCCGTGTTGACGGTGCATTAACGCCCGTAGCTGGCTTTAATCCCCTTGATGAAGCAGCCGTCGAGACACTCATTTTTGCTATTCTTGACCAAGACCAACGTCAAATCCTTCTTAAAGACAAAGAATTCGACTTTAGCTTTGCCTTTGGAACACTCGGACGTTTCCGTGTGAATGCCTTCCACGAACGCGGTAACTTAGCGGGTGCCCTTCGTCTTATCCCAAATGAAATTAAATCAGTGGTAGAGCTTGGAATGCCGCAAGTGGTGATGGGCTTTGCCGACTTCCCTCGAGGGCTTGTACTCGTTACCGGTCCAACCGGAAGTGGTAAATCAACCACTCTGGCTGCATTGGTTGATAAGATCAACACCGAAAAAGCAGCTCATATTATTACCATTGAAGACCCAATCGAATTCACCCACAAATCGAAAAAATCGGTCATTGTACAACGTGAGGTGCACTACGACACCTATAGCTTCTCGGCAGCGCTGCGTTCCAGCCTTCGTCAAGACCCTGACGTTGTCTTGATTGGTGAGATGCGTGACCTCGAAACCATTTCTGCCGCGATTACCATTGCTGAAACGGGGCACTTGGTATTTGCGACGCTACACACCAACTCAGCGGCTCAATCTATCGACCGTATGATCGATGTCTTCCCGCCGCACCAGCAGCCACAGATTCGTGCGCAACTTTCAAACATATTAATGGCAATTGTGTCACAGCGTTTGGTCCCATCTATTGGTGGTGGGCGAGTGGTAGCAGCTGAAATTCTTGTTGCTAACCCAGCAGTTCGAAATATCATTCGAGAAGGAAAGTCACACCAGCTTGATGCGGTTATCCAAACAGGGGCTGACCAGGGAATGCAGACGATGGACCGTACGCTGGCAAGTCTCGTGCAAGCTGGCACTATTACCTACGATAGCGCCCGTGAATTCGCCGTTGATATTGTTGAATTCGAACGGCTCATGAGGGGGTAGCAGGTGAGAAAGTTTACCTACGAAGCCAGGGATCAATCGTCGAACAAAATAGTTCATTCGGTGATTCAAGCTGACACCGAATCGAAAGCCGCTAAGCTGCTGACTGAGCAGGGTTTTATTCCGCTTAAGATTAAAGAAGACGATGGCGACAATGGCTTCTTGTCAAAACTGACGAACAAAATTACCACCAAAGATAAAGTTGTCTTTACGCGTCAGTTAGCGACGCTGCTTGGTGCGGGGCTGCCATTATCCCAGAGCCTTAGTACGGTTGTGAACCAAACCGCGAATAAAAAGCTACAAGCGACTATTCAAGACATTATCGTATCGGTTGAGAGCGGTCGAAGCTTGACTGAATCATTTGCAAAACACCCTGAGGTGTTTAATAAAGTGTTCCTGGCACTGGTAAGCGCCGGTGAAGCATCGGGTACTCTTGATGAGTCACTCAAGCGAATTGCCGCACAGCAGGAAAAAGATGCCGCTGTTGCAAGTAAGATTCGTGGTGCCTTAACCTACCCGGTCATTGTGTTGCTGGTCATTAGCGGTGTTATGGCCTTTATGTTGATTGCAGTGGTTCCACAGGTAGGTGACCTCTACGAGAGTCTTAAGAAAGAGCTACCATTCCTCACGCAGGCAATGGTAAACATGTCGGCGTTTGTGTCGCAGTTCTGGTGGGTGGTTATTATTGCGCTCGGCTTGCTCATATTCTTCGCGCGTCAATATTTTGCAACCGAGAACGGTATTCAGTTCGTTGATAAGTTTAAGCTGAAAGTACCACTTTTTGGAAAACTATTCCAACGTCTATACATGGCACGATTTACTCGCACGGGGCAAACGCTGCTTATGAGTGGCGTGAGTATGCTTGAGATGCTTCGTATTACTGCCGACTCTGTAAATAATGTGCACGTTGCAAAGGCGATTCAAAACGCA
>JBIIRX010000068.1:0-3400 GCA_044341315.1 Saccharimonadales bacterium (SeqCode) | reverse complement strand
CTTCTTTTAATTTCATCCCCACCTTCACCCCCATGGCCTTGGCTTCATAGCTGGCGGTCACGATGGCGGTTTTATCGGTGCGTCGATTCACGATGGCAATTGGTTTTCCGCGCAGTTGTGGCCGAGCTTGTTGTTCAACGGTTGCAAAACAACTATTTAGGTCGATGTGCATGATCAGCGGCCGCTCTTCATTGAACTCATTCTGGCTGGGTAGGGTAGTGTTATTTAGGAACGCGCTACTCATAATGATCCGCCTCCATAGTGAGCTTCCAGGTGAGTCGCTCACTGTCAAATTCAAGCCGGTAATCGGTGCCACCATCGGTCACATCAAAAATATGGACTGTTTTCAAGCCAGTGGCGAGCGGATGGCGCAGGCCAAGCTCGGTAACACTCACTTCTTGCCCATTCGTTCGCTTAAAGCGCACCGGCATACACGGGTGGTGCCCCGCCTTAAACACCGCTACCACCTGTACAAATTCGTTTAAAAAGATTTCGTCATTCATATACACTACTTCTCGTTTAGATTATTCGAGAAACGATGGTAAATTGTTCGCCCGTTATTTCCCTGCCCGTTTCACGCAGTGTGGAAACACCGAAGACGATATGAATGCCGATACGCGAGGGACGCTTTGCACTTTATAACCAGTGCTAGTGTGTATCGCGTGGCTTTTCTTATTATATACTAGAAATGGAGGTATGTATGCCATCAATTAACCAACTGCAAGCAGAAATCGACGCCCTCGAAGCGCGAATGCAATCCGAAAACGACGAAGCACAACAAGAGCGAGAACGTGCTGATCAAGCCCAAGGCGAGGGCAACGAAGGCGAAGCCCAAAGTCATTACAACGCCAGCTCACGACATGAGCAAACCGCCAATGGCTATCAACGCCAAATTGAAACTATGACTATTCAAAAAGAACAGCAACAACGTGAGGTTGAAAAGATCCAAGAACGCCGCGCACTGGCCGAGCAAACGTTCACGGCCGAGATAGCTCGCTATGACGCCGAGATCCAACAACTGACCGGCGAATAGATTCTGAATCCGTACTCTGTTCAGAGAGCGGTTTTTTTGCTACAATGTCCCCTGTACCTCACGCAAGAAGTATCTATGGCAGCGTAGCTCAGTTGGTTAGAGCGCGAGACTCATAAGCTCGAGGTCACAGGTTCAATCCCTGTCGCTGCTACCAAGAATGTAAAAAATAATCGACCCTCATCTCGAAGGTCGATTTTTTGTTATGAAGTACTACCCGTACTACTTGCCTGCAAACCCATACCTGCGGTTGAACTGCCACTCGGTAATCTTGAGCGTTACAAAAGCGATTGCCAAGGTGAAGCCTGCTGAAAAGAGCAAGCCGAAGATTGTAATCACTGGCGAGATAAACAGCGTGTCATTAACGGATTGGTAGTAAAACACGTTTGACAGCAACAGCGTAATGAATGACATAATAATACCTTGCACAAGTACAACCGCCAGTAGCGCCACGATTGGTGTACGGCCAAGGCGACGCTTTCGAACGTACCAGTATGCAGCGGCGATCATAGCTATCAGCGCAACCATCTGTGCAATGACGGTCGTAATATCAGCAACGGTCGAATAGCGTGCTTCAGTGCTTTGTTCAAGTTCGTCATAATTGGTAGTTGCTTGCAGTTCAAGCAAATCTTCACCTTGAAAAAGTTCGGCGGTGAGGGCTTGACGTTGACGAGCGACATCTTTGTGCGCTTGGGTTGGATACGCTATATATCCTGATAGCATCCACAATGCCGTGCTGACCACGATCATAATCGCGGTGATAATTCCGTAAACTTTTATATTTTTCATAGTGTACTCCTTTTTAATGTGGTTAGTAGTTGCTGTACTTCGGGTTTCATAAGCGGCCGAACATGGAGCTCGACAAACCGGCGCAGTACTTCGTGACCCGTATCGGTGAGCTCAAAGTATTTCCTTGGTGAACCACCATTGGGTGAATCGATTTTTATGGAGCGTACTACTTTCATAGCCTCGAATCGACGCAAGGCTCGGTAAAGGCTTTGGTCCGTAACGCTGAATGACCCATCGGTCACCCTGTACATATACTCACTCAATTGCGCAGCATATTTTCGTCCATCTGCAATGGCCAGTAGGAGCCAGAGGCTGAGTTGGCCTTTTTTGTAGACATCATCCCATTCGTCTACCAACTGACGTATGTAGGATTCATTCATACTCCTCACTTTCGTTATTAGTATACCTAAAGAATAGTAGCTTAAGGTATACATGTCAATTATTTTTATACAAAAAATAACCCCCTGAGCTTCAAGGGGTTATTAATCGTGCTTACCGTACTATTTGTTCAAGTAACCGGTCGACTGTAATGCTGGGTCTGCTGGTTGTGGTTGTGAGAAGATCACGACAACAATCACCGCGATACCTACGACAACGTGTGGCAACCATACGTTCAGCATATCTGGGTTGTAGAACCCAAAGATGAATGGTGACGCAGCAAGGAATAGCGATGCAAGCACGTCGAAAATCAGGTGGTACGGCATACCCAGTACCTTTACTGCGCCCCACTCATAGCGAGTGAAAAGGCTGTAAAGAATAAGGCCGATACCTAGCACAATTGGAATGACCACAGCTGGTCCACCCATGCTCATGAAGCCAAAGAGGCTTGGCGCCAAAATAAGGGCGATTGCGACGATGTAATCAAGTGCACCGTGTACTTTCGTTGGAATAAATTTGTAACTCATAACGTTTCTCCTGTTAATTGTGGGGCTATTGTAAGTCGATTATGCGGCTTCGTATGTGATATATCTTACAAGTATGTATATAATGATGTACCCCTATGAATACTATTGAGTACGTAAAACAATTCCCCCTCAAACGCTTCGAACAAGCCGAAGTCCTTCTTAAAAAAGGGGACAGCCTTGACCACCTGCTGGTGGTGCGCGAGGGCTTCGTAAAAATTACGTCTATTAACGACAACGGCTCGGAGCGGCTCCTTTGGATAGCTGGGCGCTATGACGTCATTCCCACCGAACAACTCTTTAGCATTCATGCAAAGGTACGCTATTTTTACACTGGGCTCACGAGCGGCACGTGTTACGCCGTAAATAAAAAGGACTTTGTCAAAACCGCGCTAAGCTCACCTGAAATCATGACCGACATTGCGAAAAGTATGTCCAGCCACTACGACGAATTTTTGCAGCTTATTGATGCGGTCGACACTGCTACCGTTAAGGAGAAGTTAATGAGAACGCTGCTCTATCTTGCGGACCGAATTAGCGGCAGCCCAGTCGTCGATTTATATGCAGAAGGCCTCCGCTTGACGCACCAAGACCTCGCTGCAATGATTGGCTCAACCCGCGAAACTGCTTCGCTGACCCTTGCTCAGTTACGAAAAGAACAGCTGCTACACTATACCCG
>JBIIRX010000031.1:0-10530 GCA_044341315.1 Saccharimonadales bacterium (SeqCode) | reverse complement strand
TAATTGCACGCATTCAGAGCCTTGCTATTCCACCAGCCTGGAAAGAGGTGACGATAGCCACTTCTTCAAAAGCGCGAGTCCAAGCTAGAGGCCGAGATGCCGCAGGTCGCTCGCAGACGATATATAGCCAAGCCTATCGGTTGCAGCAAGAGAAACTAAAGTTTGACCGTATTTTGCGTTTCGCCGATCGGCTTCCTGCCTTGCGACGTCGAATCGATACAGACATCAAGCGCAAGCGGCTTTCAAAAGATAAGGTCTTAGCCTGCATTGTTAAGCTGATTGACCAGTCGTATTTTCGCGTGGGTAATGACATATACGCCAAAGAGCACCAAACCTATGGTATTACCACCTTGCGTTCAAAGCATCTCACAATCCAAAACAATACAGTCATATTTGATTTCATCGGAAAAAGTGGACAGGCGCACGTCAAAAAAATCCAAGATCGCCAGCTCGTTTCGATTATCAAACGATTAGACGAACTCCCTGGGTATGAATTATTTCGCTATCAAGATGAAAAAGGCGCCATGCATGATCTCCATTCGAGTGATGTGAATGCGTACATTAAACAGCATATGGGCGAAGAGTTTACGGCAAAAGATTTCCGAACTTGGGGCGGCACGTTACTAGCGACCGCTGCGCTCCTTGAAGAGACGCTCGACACTGCTGGCTCGCAAACAGTCCGTAAAAAAATGGTAAGTGGAGTAGTAAAGCGGGTCTCCAAGCGGCTTGGTAATACGCCGGCGGTAGCACGAAGCTCGTATATCGATCCACGAGTACTTGCCGCTTACGACGATGGCGAAACTTTCCCAAAGCTACAGAAGGCTATTAAAAGAATGCATCCCCGCAAATACTTATCAGTTGAAGAGCAATGCGTGCTCAAGGTACTTGCGAAATAGGGCTATACCGCGCTATAATATTACTATACAAAATATAGTGAATAAGGAACCTATGAAAAAGCACTCAGTTCTCTTTGGACTCGACACCTTTGGTGATATCCCAGTTGATGACGATAACAATTTGTTTACAGACGCTGCGGCGATCCGGCAAGTTGTCGACGAGGCTGTCCTTGCGGAGAAGGTAGGCGTTGATGCGATAGCACTGGGTGAACATCATAGGCAAGAATATTCAATTTCGAGTCCGGAAACCGTTTTAGCGGGCATTGCTGGAAAAACCAGCACCATTTTGCTGGCCTCAGGCGTGACCGTCCTTAGTTCTGATGACCCTGTGCGCGTCTTCGAGCGCTTTTCAACATTAGACGCGTTATCGAATGGGCGAGCACAGGTGATACTGGGTCGCGGTTCATTCACAGAGTCATTTCCCCTCTTTGGCTATGACCTTAAGGATTATGAAGTGCTATTCGAAGAAAAGGTCGAATTATTCTCTCAACTTCTTAAAGAAAAACCCGTCACCTGGGCGGGAACAACTCGTGCATCCCTCGACGAAGCCGATGTATTTCCTAAAACAGAATCGGGACACCTTACTACACTTATTGGCGTTGGTGGTTCGCCGCAATCAGTCATACGAGCCGCGCACTACGGCTTTCCGTTAATGATCGCAATTATCGGTGGTTCGCCTGATCGATTCGTCCCATATGTCGACTTGTACGAACGAGCGACTAAAGAATTTAACACTGAAAAACATCCAATCGGGGTGCACTCTCCTGGCTTTATTGCTGATACCGATGAAGAAGCCCGACGTATCGCGTTTCCATCATACAAGAAAAGCCACGACCGTATTGGTAAGTCGCGCGGTTGGCCACCACTTACCCGAGAGCAGTTTTATCATGAAATCGAGAACGGTTCACTATACATCGGCTCCCCAGAAACTGTGGCTCAAAAAATTGCCTCTACTATCAAAAAACTTAAAGCAGGGCGCTTTGACCTCGTTTACGGGCAGGGGCCACTCGCTGCCAGTGCACGCCTCAAAATGATTGAATTGTACGGTACAAAAGTAATTCCGCGCGTTCGTGAACTGCTGGCTGAAGAAAACCTATGAAACCACATATCGGCATACTTGGTGCAGGGAAGTTAGGGGTTGTGCTTGGACAACTCCTGACTCGTGCTGGCTATACAGTCACCATCGCTGGCTCAGGTGATCCAGATAAGATCGCCCTTTCAATGCGCGTTTTAGTGCCCGGTGCTGATGTAGCAACGAAAGAGGAAGTGGCCGATACAGCGGATATCGTGATTTTAGCGTTGCCGCTCGGCAAGTATCAGACTATCCCGGTCGCTCCGCTAAAGGGCAAGCTCGTGATAGATGCCATGAATTATTGGTGGGAAGTTGATGGAGAGCGATCGGAATTTACCGACGACACTCACACGAGTAGTGAGATAGTCCAATCGTATCTGGCTGGTGCAACTGTAGTCAAAGCCATAAGCCACATTGGCTACCATGAACTTTACGATGAACATCGCCCAATCGGTGCGCCCGATCGTAAAGCTATTGCGATTGCTGGAGATGATGAAGGAGCTGTTGCTCGCGTATCGCACATTGTGAATGATCTAGGATTTGACCCAGTCATACTTGGAAACCTTGATACTGGGAAGTATATGCAACCCGGAAACGCGCTCTTCGGTGCCCATACCGATGCACAATCACTCCGGAAGCTTTATGATGAAGCGTTGCGGCAAAAATAGCAACTTACGAGCGACGACTATTGCCGTTATGCCAATGCCTGCAGTAGTTACAAACATATTGCTGTAGTGCTTTAGCAGGAGCGGCCAACTCAGCATCAAGCTGACTGGCATATTTACGCTTCTTCTTGTCATCAACGTAACAGTACTCAGCCTTGTTAGGTATGAGCGGATGCGTTGCACTACGTTTCTTATGCTTCATGCTCTTAATGATATACTGGATATATACATACGTGCAAAAAACGTGAAGGGGTGAAGTATGCAACCAACACAAACAAACGATACTATTGAATCGGAACTGCAGAAAATTGAGGGTACGGAAGCTATCGCTTCAAATGAGGAGTTCCCTGTGCCGACAAATCATCCCAAGCAAACAACAGGAGGCCGCAAAAGCCAGTTTATTATTGGAATGAGCATACTCCTTATTATGTTCTTCCTCCTTATTGCAATAGGATTTTTGGTCTGGAGTAATATTTAAGCAAGACGGTATCGTCTCGTGGCGAGCCGCCACGCGATTTGCTATACTAACTCGTATGAAGCCGCAAGTTGCTGTGATTCCGCATGCGATTATCATGGTGGGGATTCCAGGTGCAGGTAAAACTGCCTTTGCAGAGAAATTTGCCGAGACATTTCAGTCACCCATGATCAATCGTTTGAAACTCCAAAAAGATTTGGAGCTTAATAACCAGCAAGCCGACGCTGTTGCCGATATTATGCTCAAAGAGTTTGTAAAAACAAAGCGCACACTTCTCATGGAGGGCGGCCTTGATAGCAAAGAGGAGCGCGACGCCCTTGCAAAAAAGTTAGCTCCGCTTGGCTATCGCACGCTCGTTGTGTGGGTACAGACTGACACTGCCGAAGCCCAGCGCCGTGCTTCGAAGCCGTATCCGCATGGATCTGGTATACAACCTGAGTATTTTGATGCAATAATTCAGCAGTTCCAGCCACCAGGGGAAAAAGAGCACCCGGTAGTAATTAGCGGCAAGCACACGTATGCAACACAGTTGAAAGTCGTCTTGAAGCAGCTGGCATTGGCGATGAATAGTACCCCTCCAACTCCACAGCCCCAGCGGTCTCGTGGGTCAAGAACACTTATTAGGTAACGCACTATGGCGACGATTCACGATGAAGAATTTGGCACAATCACCGTTCGGAGAAGTGCGAAGGCTACCCAAGTTCGGCTCCGTGTTGCACCCGACGGAACTCTGAAGGCATCGATGCCCCTGTATGCACCGCTGTTCCTTTTAAAACGTCTGGTTAAAACATCGCGCACCGAACTGCGCGCCATGCTTACTCAAGCTCAACCGAACACGCAGTATTATGATGGCATGCAGATTGGCAAGAGCCACACACTGCTCGTCCAGCGTGGCACGAAACTATCTGTCAAGCGTCTGAAACAGCGAATCGTGGCGACGCTCCCTTCAACAATGGAAGTGTCAGACGTGGCTGTAATTAAAGCCATTCGGGAAGTATCAATAACAGCCCTTCGTACTGAGGCAAAAAGCTATCTCCCAAAACGGCTTCGCTACCTTGCGGTGCAGTATGGCTATGAATATGAACGAGTGCGCTTTTCCCATGCCAGTAGCCGATGGGGAAGCTGTAGCAGTACCGGCACGATTAGCTTAAATATTGCACTCATGAAGTTACCGTTTGAGTTAATTGATTACGTAATCGTTCACGAACTATCGCACACCATTGAAATGAATCATAGCCCCGCCTTTTGGCGACGCGTCGCTGAAGCAGACCCACTATACCTACAGCATCGAAAAGCACTCAAAGCCCAGACGCCGTCAATATAGTCAAAGGGCGCTGTCTACTGTATAATCATGAGCATTATGTCAGGAGGGGGCGACGAGTATAATCAATCGGCAAAACGGGTTGTCCGCCATATTAGTGGCATCACGACACCATTTGTCGCCGGGTATACGATCCTCATCGCGCTTGGGCTCCTCCCGGGTGGTCAGTATATCGTTGATAGTACCCTTGTGATTTTATTCTCATTATTCTGGGTGGTACTAAGCCTCTACTTCTACATACGACCCTCAACCTCCCGCGTTGCCAGTGCTGCAAAACTCACCGTCTTTCACCTCATGACAATGGGAGTTTTAGTGCTGGCACTCGGTTTTTGGCAGCCATTCATTGTTCTATATATTTTCTTATTTCTCGGCAGCTACTTATATTTCGGCAAGAGGGGGATGCTCCTCAGTATCCTCTCGTTAGTAATAGCTGGCTGTGGTGCAATTCTGCTACGAGCTCCTGTGGAAGCTACCATCATCTATGAAACACTTCTACCGATCTTAACGACTATTCTACTCGGCGTGGCGATTGTGTCAGTTCTTAATGCGCAGGAAACGAAACAACAAGCCCTTCGCCATAGCCGAGAGCGTGAACGGTTACAATACGATCGTGTCCTCACGATTATGAATAACCTTACCGATGCCGCATTTACAACCGATGCGACTGGCAAGATTTTGATGTATAACGCAGCCTGTCTTGATCTGCTTGATACAAACGAAAGTTTGAAAGGAAAGTATGTTAGCGAGCTGTTCTCGCTGACCGACAGTACTCAGTCAAAGGTAGCCCTCTACGATGTACTGAAAGACACCGTACGTGCAACTCGGCGAGAAGACCTGAACCACAGCTTCCGCGATGGAGAGAGTATACGACTTGAAATGACCTTCGCTCCTATTAAAAGCGGCTATAGTTTGCGTAAAAAATCGCAAGACCTTGGCGGGTATATTATTATCGCTCGTGATATTACAAAGCAAAAGAGCCTCGAAGAGGAACGTGACGAATTTATTAGCGTTGTGAGTCACGAACTGCGCACTCCCATTACCATCGTTGAAGGCACACTCTCTAACCTGGGGGTACTCATGGATAAGCCGGGCCTCCCAGAAAAAACCCTGCTTGCAAATAATATTTCGACCGCCCACGACCAAGTCTTGTATTTAGCGAAAATGGTTAATGACCTTAGTACCCTCTCGCGTGCAGAACGAGGAGTTGCGGATGAGCCAGAAGAGATTGATGTACACGAATTGGCGTCTCAGCTCTTTCATAAATATGAACATGAAGCCTCAGCACGTGGATTGCGGCTCGATATAGACCTCGGTACCAATCTAGGTAAGGTAAATGCTAGCCGCTTATACCTCGAAGAACTGCTGCAAAACTTCGTTACCAATGCTATTAAATATACCCACGATGGCAGCATCACTATCGTTGTAAAGAAGCAAAATGGCACTGTGCGTTTCGCCGTGAAAGATACAGGCATAGGCATTAGTCGCAGCGATCAAAATAAAATCTTCAACAAGTTTTATCGCAGTGAAGACTACCGCATACGAGAAACCAGTGGCACCGGGCTCGGCCTCTACGTTTCCTCAAAGCTTGCCCGCAAGCTCGGCACTTCGCTTGAATTATCGAGTCGTCTTAATCATGGTTCAACGTTTAGTTTCGAGCTACCGGCTCAATAGTTCGACCTTTCCAACGTACGTTGCCGACTGTATATTGCACGACACTCACGATCAGTAGGAGGATTTCCTGAATCAAAATGTAAGGGAAAACAATAAAAGCAATCGGCCATCCGAACTTCCAAACATGCGCAGCGTAGTAGGCGTACACGCCACAAAGTGCCAGGCACACCACGAGTGCACTCCATAGCAACGCAACGTCTCTCATGTATGTACTCACGATAAGTAAAATGAATGGAGTAATGAGCACCCATAAACCCATAAATAGTACCGTTGCCTTCAATATCGAGTAGCCACAGCGTGCATACAGAAGTCGAACACTTGTGAATAGCTGTGAGCGCCATTTTTTCTCGTAGCAAACACCGAACTGCTCATTGCCAACCAGAAACGCATGCCTACCGGATGAAGCGAGGATACGAGCTATATGGGCTTCCGGTTCAACTACATCTTTCAATGCCATAAAGCCATCAAACTGATCTTTGAGCGTTTGGCGATGAATCAGCCAGGCGCTGCTGGCTGTTGCCGGTGATGTGGCTCGATGAGTCACTACCTCCCAAAAGTAACGAAGCGGCGAGAATAGAACGCTGGCACGCCAGCCATCTGCGCGAAAGGGAAGGACTGATAGCATTGCTACACGCTTCGAAAGCGCATAGCGCACCAACCGCTCAACTGCCTGTTCAGAAAGGCGTGTGTCGACGTCCATAAATAAAATATACGAACCGCTCGCCTCACTCAACAAGCCCTGAAGTGCATGGTTTTTGCCAAGCCACCCATCAGGAAGAGGAGTACCTTTCACAAATCGTACCCCTTCACTGGCAAACGAGCGAAGTAACGCTGAGGTATCATCGCCCGATACGTCATCGAGGACTATAATTTCAAGCTTGTCGTACGCTATCGCGAGTACTTTTTCGAGACTATACGCTAGCGCATGCCCCTCATTCCGTGCCGGGATACAAATACTCACACTCGGTAGATCAACTTCATTACCCAATGATGAATAAGACACTGGTGGCCGATGAGTTCGTACTATGTTCACAACACGAAAACATAGTGCCCCTGCAGCTAATGCCGATAGCGCCGTGAGGCTGTATAGGAGTACAGAAACCATATACTCTTTATCATAGCATTGTATCGAATACGACGCAGATATTGACGTTTTACAGCGAAGGGGCTATACTTATCTTGACAGTCTGCTCAGCAGACTTATTTTATTTCGGAGGAAATTGTGGCAGAGAAAAACAAAGCGACAACTCGCGTAACCCGCATTAAAGCGACAGACACAGCGCCCAAAAAAGCCAAGGCAGACAAGCCGTCTACAGTAGCACAGCCCGCTGAACCAACC
The DNA here is from genome assembly GCA_044341315.1 of Saccharimonadales bacterium (SeqCode). Classification (GTDB taxonomy): domain Bacteria; phylum Patescibacteriota; class Saccharimonadia; order Saccharimonadales; family Saccharimonadaceae; genus Microsaccharimonas. The sequence continues at coordinate 3,091 of JBIIRX010000031.1, read as the reverse complement.
GCACCGCGCAACCCACTCGTTGCAATTGGAGGCTATTTCAAAGGTGCATGGAGAGAACTTCGTCAAGTTCGTTGGCCAAACCGACGTGCTACTTGGGGCCTTACCCTAGCGGTAGTACTGTTTAGTGTCTTCTTCGTAGTGCTCATTCTACTGCTCGATTCACTATTTAAATACATTTTTGAACTTATCATTACTTAAGGAACAAGGAACCAACAGCAATGGCAACAACACGATATGACTCATCACGACAATGGTACGCAATTCACACTTATAGTGGCTACGAAGAAAAAGTAGGCGAGAGCATCCGCCAACGTATTAACGCGGTAGATATGGCCGACAAAATCTTCGACGTGATGGTACCAAAAGAAAAGCAAATCGAAATCAAGAACGGCAAGCGTAAAGTGGTTGAGAAGAAAATCTTCCAAGGCTACGCACTTGTTGAGATGAAATTGACTGATGAAACCTGGTATATTGTTCGTAACACCCCTGGCGTGACTGGATTTGTCGGAACCAGCACACAGCCAACCCCTGTTTCAGACCAGGAAATTAGTAAAATTAAGAAGCGCATGGGCGTTGAAGACCCTAAGCACCAAATTGACTTCTCTGAAGGCGAAGTGGTGAGTATTACCGACGGGCCATTCAAGGGATTCGACGGTGCTATCTCTGAAATCGACACCCAAAAGGGTAAGGTAAAGGTAATGGTCAGCATGTTTGGCCGTGATACTTCTGTGGAGCTTGATGCGCTGCAGGTGAAGAAAGTTTCATAGATATACTCCTATTCTCAAAGGAAGGCTTTACATGTGTGAAGCCTTCCTTTATAGTTGATTGAAATGCAAGAACGACCCGCAGAGTTACCCATTGCTGAAAAGCCGAAGGTACACGAACTTCGTATCGCCGTTGTTAGCCTTTCTCAAAGAGCCCTGATCGGCTCTTTTTCTTACCCGGAATTATTTCGAGATATTCATCCGCTCCAAACAAACGGTCTTATTGGTGTTTCTCATGAGCAACGTGCACGCACGTACTTTAATGCCAGCCCGTTGTGCCGAGAAGTTCCATCCCTCAAGATGCTCGGTCTGCTCGGCTCGGTGAACGTCCCCGAAGATGAAACACACGCGGCGCATACTATAAGTGGAGTCGCCGTTACTACCACGCAAAAGTACGATTTCCGACGCTTTCAGTTTGCTCGCTACGATCTCGACGACCTTGAGGAATATGCACAAAAAACGATTAAAGCCCCTGAGACTGCTCCAATTGACATAATAGACGCCCAGTTCATTACAAAAACAGTAAAACTTGCACTCTCAGCTGATGCTCGGTAGACATTTAGCTCGAAATTTGCTATAATTAGATAGTTACGCACTAAATACCGCGCACCGCTTCATACGTGTTTACGAATCTATACACAGGGCACGGTTCAATTATTTAGTACAAAGGAAGTTTAAAAAAGAATTATGGCAAAGAAAGTTATTGGTAACTTGAAGCTCCGTATCCCTGCCGGTCGTGCAACCGCTGGTCCTCCAGTTGGTTCAACACTTGGTCAGTGGGGGCTTAATATGATGGACTTTATCAACCCTTTTAACGACGCAACCAAAGAGCTTAACGGCAAGGACGTTATTGTACACATCCAAGTGTTCGAAGATCGTACCTTTACCTGGAAGTCACTCGGCCAGCCAGTTGACGACCTCATTCGTGAGAAAGTCGGCATACAAAAGGGAAGTGCCAAGCCGCACACCGATAAAGTAGGTACCATTACTCGTGCACAACTTGAAGAAATTGCAGAGCTGAAAAAAGACCAGCTCAACGCAATCGATCTTGAAGGCCGCGTAAAGGTAATCGCTGGTACTGCACGCTCAATGGGCGTACAGGTGAGCGAGTAAACTGCAACTATAAACCACCCAAAAAGGGTGGTTTTTTTATTGTGGTATTATATGAGTAATCTAAGGAAATGAAATCGATGGACAAGAGTTTTGAACCAAGAGTCGAAAAAGTGGCTGACCTTCTGGTTGAGAAATACGATAAAATTGCCGCAGCTCGAGCAACGATCGAACAAAATATTAATCGAGCGAACGGTATCTGTGGTCCTGTCACACACGCCCGTTCAGCTATAGTAGGTGCACAAATTGCCATTAAATCTGCCGAAAGCTTCATTGCTTTTGTAGAGGATGTAGCTAAATCAGGACCTGATGATGGTTTTGTACCTGAAATTGCACAAGCTGCACTTGTGGCAGCCGCAAAACGCCGCTCAGCTTAGAGCGGCGTTTTAGACACTGGAATATCTTACTTAGAAGTGATCCCGCACGTGCGAGAACGTATATTCCCAGGTTGCATTCGCTTTCTTGCGTGGATTAAAGATATGCTCAGGGTCAAAAATGTCCTTCGCTTTTTGGAAAAGACTAAGCATTTCTTCACCGTACATTTCTTTAAGCCAAGGTCCACGTACTAAGCCATCGTTATGCTCGCCGCTCAGTGAGCCCTTGTAGCTCAATACAAGGTTGTTTACCTCACGCATAGCCGGCTCGAGCTTAGCACGATCCGCTGGATCTTCCAGCTTCATAAGCGGAATAATGTGGAAGTTTCCATCGCCCATGTGCCCAGCAATCGTTGCAAACAGCTTGTACTTTTTAATGATCTCTCGAATCTTTGGGAGGAACTCAGGAAGATACTCTGGTTGAATAATGAAATCATCAATAAATGGCGCGGTGTGCTTGTCTTTTACCTTGCTGCGAAGCAGTTGGAAACTACGGCGGCGGAGAATCCAGAACTTCTCACTTGAACCTTCGGTCGGGTCTTCCTCAAAACCATTAATTTCGTAGCGGGCTTTAAATGGCTTCAAGTCACGGTGCAGTGCTTTTACCTTTTCGCGTACTTCATGTTCAGTCTCACCGGTAAATTCGACCATTAGAACGAGCTTTGGAATGCCCTTGAGCATTTGGAAGCCCTCCGGAATAAGAGTAAGCAGAAGGTGAATAAACTTTACAGGCCCTAGGAAGCTAAGGAAACTTGGCATAAACTTAATCGCCAGAATAAGCGTTTGGTCATCAAAGCCTTCAAAGGTAGCCGGCTTATGCGATACAACCGTCTTAATAAGCTC
>JBIIRX010000077.1:0-12322 GCA_044341315.1 Saccharimonadales bacterium (SeqCode) | reverse complement strand
ACAAACTATTTTGAGTAATAACACCACGTGATGAAAGCCAGTAATAATATATCAGTTTGGGAAGCAAGGACTCATCGCCAATTGGGCTAAGTGTTGCGGTAATAGTTACCCAAAGGGCTTTTGCTTCTTCGATCTTGTCGCCCGAAAGTCCAAATAAGTAATTTTTTACTAAATCTGATATTGATAGATCAAGTCCGCGGTCGTTTAATGTTTCGAAAATTGCAAACGCGTTTGCAGTATCAGAAACTGTAATGGCAACGACCATAACTCTATCTCTAAAGTATTCAAGCAGATCCATTAATGTATCAATAATCTTTGGATCACTTTTCGCTAGTCCAGCGATGTGTTCACGAGCTTCATTTGCGGCATCAGTCAGGAGCTTTGCTGATCTTGGATCCGACTTTATTGCCTTTTCGTGACTGTTGTCGATTAGCTTTTCAAAAAAAGAATTATCAGCCGTATTTAGCTTCAAATGATAAGTACTTTCCAGAGTTTTGTAATTTTTAGAAAAAAGGTGTTCTTTTTCGATAAGCAGTGCTCGCTCTTCGTTTTCCTGGTCGCCCTTGTTGCGGAGATAGTCACGTATAACTGCTATGAAAACGGCAGTAGTTGCAAGCCGCTGCTGACCGTCCACTATCTCAAGCATGTCATCCTTGTTGACTAGTACGATAGTGCCAAGAAAATATTCAGGCTCACCCTTTTTGAAAGCGCTAATAACGTCACTGAAAAATTGTGATACATTTTGCTTTTCCCACGAATACGATCGCTGGTACGCGGGTACGGCAAGAAGTTTATTCTTTAATATCGCTCCCACGCCATCGGATTCAATCTGGGTTTTCTCAAAATTACTCATATTCATTAGTATACGCCAGCTGTTGCTACAGATACAGCATATTAGGGCTCCTCAAATAGAACTTTCTTCTATATAATTACAGTAATGCGTGGGAAATCACTATTCAAAAAGAAGATGAAGGCCATATCACTGTTTAGCGGTGCCGGCGGCCTCGATGTCGGCTTCGAAAAAGCTGGTATTAAAGTTGTATGGGCCAATGATTTTGATAAGAATGCTACAGATACATATGCACTTAATCATTCATCAATAGTACGAACGGGTGATATACGTAATTATCTTGATGAGATATCTACACTCAAAGATATTGATGTTGTATTTGGCGGCCCGCCGTGTCAGGGTTTCTCAATCGCGGGGAAGATGGATCCTAACGATGAACGAAGTAAGCTTATCTTTACGTTTTTTGATGCAGTTGAAAAAGCAAATCCAAAAATATTTGTACTTGAGAATGTAAAAGCTCTCGCAGTGATGGAAAAATGGTCTAATGTGAGAAAGCAGATGATTAAAAGAGCTCGTGCGCTCGGATTTAACCATGTAGAACTTGTTGTGCTAAACGCAAGTGAGTACGGTGTTCCGCAAAAGCGCGAAAGGATGTTCTTGATTGGGATAAAAAATGAATCGAACTTTCAGCCAGATGCTATAGAATCAAGAATCATACAAAAAAAGGTTCAAGCGAGTCCGATAAGCGAGTATCTTAAAAAGCTAGGACCTGCTGGTTCTGTGGGAAACGAAGGTGTGTGTGCGGCAAGAATTACCATAGCAAAACAACCCGTACTTAGGGGGTCTGCTTATTCGGGGATGCTTTTTAATGGGCAGGGACGACCCATTAACCCCAATGGTTATGCCAACACCCTTACCGCATCAATGGGGGGGAGCCGAACACCGATTATTGATGAAGCAGAAGTTTTTGAGAAAAAACCGAGCTGGATTGAAAACTTTTATAATGCACTTCGCTCGGGGGAAGAGCCTTCTAAATTCACTACTCCTAGTAGTCTTAGGCGCATAACTACCCAAGAGGCTGCTATGATTCAGACTTTTCCTGAGGATTACAAATTCTCTGGCCCACAAAGTTCTGTGTATCGTCAGATAGGGAATGCTGTACCGTGTGACCTGGCCTTTATTGTTGCATCATCTATCAAGGAATATGCAGCGGATCTTTCTTAAGGGTTAGTTAAATCATGGGTTGGATCAATAAAACTATAAATGTCGAAACGGAAAAAGTTTTAAATCCGATGGCTCCCCTTAGCTAACTAATCTATAGACGCTGAAATATTGTATAATTAAAAATAATTATGGCAAATAAAAATCTTGGCGCAGCAAAAAAAGCAAAGAATGATGAGTTTTATACTCAGTACTCCGACATACAGAAAGAAGTTGAAGCCTATCTCGAGTTCAATCCAAATACTTTCCTCAATAAAGTAGTATATTGCAATTGTGACGACCCTTTCGAAAGTAACTTCTTTCGTTACTTTGCCTTGAACTTCAAGCGTCTTGGACTTAAGCGCCTAATTACTACAAGCTACAAACCATCCCCCATAGCGAATACGCAATTAGCCCTATTTGGTAGCGACAAGACCGTAGATTCTTTTAAGGGTAGACCGAAAGTAACAGCGAATAAATTGGTAATAAATGAGGTTGGCGACATTGATGGTGACGGAGCATTCGGCATAAGTGATATTGCTGAACAGCTCAAGGCGAATAAGCATAACGAATGGTCTCCCCTTGAGGGTGATGGTGATTTTCAGAGTGAAGAGTGTATCGAGCTCTTAAAACAGTCTGATATTGTTGTGACTAATCCACCCTTCAGCCTATTTCGAGAGTATATTAAGCAGCTAATCGACTTCGATAAAAAATTTATAGTTATTGGAAACATGAACGCCCTAACTTACAGGGAAATCTTCCCTCTAGTTAGAGACGATAAGGTATGGCTTGGTAATGGATTTCATGCGGGAAACGCATATTTCTCAACACCAAACGCACGGAGTGACTTTGCTGCAGGTGTTTATGACGATAAAACTGGTCTCGTAAAGTTTCGGAATTGTCACTGGTTTACGAACCTTGATCATGGTAAGAGGCATCAGCCTTTAAACCTTATGACAAAAGCAGATAATCTCAAATTCAATAAAAAAATGAAAGATCGAACTGATTATGATAAGTTCGATAACTATGACGCGATAGAAGTACCCTTTACCAATGCTATTCCAAGTGATTATGACGGAGTAATGGGAGTGCCTATTAGTTTTTTAGACAAGTATAGTCCAGAACAGTTTGAAATCTTAGGGCTTGCAGCCGGTAATATAAAAGGCTTGGCGGGTATACCAAGTAAAATTGGGAAAGACGGTCCGTATATAAATGGAAAGTTGAAGTACGGCAGGATATTCATTAGACACAGAAAGGTCTCTGTATGAAAACTAATCTATGGACAAATACAACAGTAAGCGAAGTTGTAGAAGGCTTTACATATAGTGAACTCGAAGGTAAGGGCCTTTTTGGTCTAGCTGGAAAATTAACCATTCAACCCGAATATCAACGTAACTATATTTATGCTAGTGATGGGGGAAAACGAGAACAGTCTGTTATTGATAGTCTTCTTAAAGGCTATCCTCTTGGACTTATATATTTTAATCGAATTGGTGATGACAAATATGAGGTTCTAGATGGACAGCAGCGAATAACCAGTGTTGGGCGATTCGTGACTGGAAAATTTGCAGTCCTAGATGAAAATGGTCACGAGCAACATTTTAGCGGCATGGCAGAAGATCAACGCAAGAAAATAATGGAAAGCAAACTGTTGATCTATGAGTGTGAAGGTACTGAAAGTGAAATTAAGGAATGGTTTAAGACAATTAATATTGCGGGAGTTCCGCTAAATAATCAAGAGCTACTAAATGCCGTTTATTCTGGTCATTTTGTCACTCTCGCTAAAGAAGAATTTAGCAATAGTCAGAATGCTAATATTCAGAAATGGTCAGCTTACGTTTCTGGTAGCGCAAACAGGCAAGACTTTTTAGAAAGAGCGTTGGATTGGGTTAGTCGTGGCAACATAGGTGAGTATATGAGTGCTCATCGACAAGATGACGACATTGATGAGCTGAAGGCGCATTTCAATAATGTTATTAACTGGATCTCAAGCGTGTTTACTAATGTTGATGGTGAAATGAAAGGGCTCGACTGGGGAAGGCTATACGAAACCTATAAGGACAAATCGTACGATTCTGTGAGTGTATCCCAGGAGGTCCACAACCTACTCGGTAGCTATGAAGTCAAGGATCGCAAGGGAGTATTTGAATACATCCTGGGCGGCTCTGTTGATACAAAATTGCTCAATGTTCGTGTATTCGATGAGCCTACTAAAAAGATTGTGTATGCAAAGCAAACAGCAAAAGCCGAAGCAGAAGGAGTATCGAACTGCTCATATTGCGCAATAGGTCATGATGCTAACCATGCTAAAATCTGGGCTTTAAGTGACATGGATGCGGATCACGTTGCGGCTTGGAGTAAAGGTGGCTCCACTGATCCTGAGAACTGTGAAATGCTTTGTAAGCCACATAACCGCGCCAAGGGCAATCGATAGATAGACCATGAGCAAGTCAAAACGACGTTGGCAACTCTACGTCCTCAAATTACAAGATGGTAAGTATTATGTTGGCATAACTTCTAAAACTCCTGAAATACGGATGCGGGAGCATTTGAACGGCGTGAGAGTCGCATATTGGACGGCAAAACATAAGCCGCTAGAAATTATCCATACGGAAGATCTAGGTGTCATTGAGAAATCAAAGGCCGAGAAACGTGAAAATAAAATGGTGCGTGCACTTATGAAACAAAGAGGCCTGAACAATGTTCGAGGCGGCGATCTTACGTCTGTCGAAGAGTATATTAAGAGGTTTGGCTATATATGGGATAAAGATGGTTGGCAGCTAATTGCCTACATTGTTTTTCTATTACTTTTACTTTCCTACTTCGTAATTGATAAATATTTTTTAAGATAAAAAATAAAAAATTTTGCGTGCACATCAAGTACAGAACTGAGATAAGTGAAAGGGAAGATAGGGTGTCTTTTCTTTAGAGATAATTTATACAGGGGGGAGTAAGCTCGCAAGCGTAGAGACGGAGCAACTTCTGGAGATATCTACCTCTGTTGTCTGTTCAAAATCGTTGCGAAGATCATCCACTAACGTGAGCCATAGAAAAAAGCCAAGGTCTTTAGCACCTAGGCTTTTTTCTATTGTTCTTGACGATTGGAATGTGGCCCAGTGACCGCGCCGGCTTGCCTGGCGCAAAGTCGCGGTTCGTTCGTTAGTCTCATGCCCGAACGAGTTCGGTGCATAGATTAACGGGATATCCAGCCGCCGGAGCCAAACCCAAGCACTGTGACGGAAGTCATGATGTTTAACTAGCTCGTAAAGCACCAACTATCGCTGGCTCTAATGATGTAGCTGCGCAATACCAAGTAACCGAGAACGACATACGCAATCTCACAGCCGAACGTTTAGGGAAGGTTGTTAATTTATTATTTCATTTTGGGGGTGAAGAGGTGTTAACTACTGAAAAATTCGATGTCATTCAGAGCTTAATCGATACTGTTATGTCGAATGATAGTATCGATTTAACTGCAGTGAATAAAGCTTTAGATGATCTTGATGAAGCCGAACATACATGGCGAGATGGTTTCAGTAGGTATCTCAACGATAGCTCAAGCCACTATCACAGTGGAAGCGAAGAGGTAGAGCAATAGCTTCGCTTTAGCGTAATCGCACTATTGTCGAGATGAGCACGTCTCACACGTGCCATAAATTTCGAAATGGTGAGAAGTAGGCCTAAAGGCATGTTGCCTAGCGAGTGATTGCACGAGCGCCTCGATCGATGACGATTGTAGTTCAATAACCTTACTGCATTCTTCGCACACCATATGGTGGTGATGCGGCTGAAAAGGAGAGGATAGCTCATACGATTGTTTCCATCCATGCGTCACGATACTGACGATATTAAGTGAGACGAATAGTTTTATAGTCCGATATACACTTACCTTATCTAGGTCGGGACGTAATTTGATAATTTGTGCCGTCGACAATGGAGTGTCGGATTCTTTGAGGGTATCAAAAACCGCGACTCGAGGTGTCGTGAGCCGTAAGTGAGCTTTGGAGAATATACGAACAAGTTCAGTATCCATAGTTGCAGTATAGCACGCTATTGCAACTTATTTGCAATAAGCACTCATAAATCTTAGAATAAATACTCTATGAATACACCGTTACAACCAATTATTGAGGATGTTTTACGTCTTCGCACCTATATCCCAGGTGATGAAGTGAACAGGGTGATGGGCTCTCTTGTACACAACGTGATTGATACGACGAGCCTGGACGCACTCCACTTCTTAACGAGTCAGCAGGTAGGTACAGTACGACACATCAGCGCAGAAACCGAATCTGAATTAGAAAAGTTTTGGGCTCGGCTGATCATTACTTCGAACACTCCTTTCGAAACACTTGCCGCGTTCCCCTATTTGGATAATTACCAGGAGCTTACAAAGCGGGAAGTGGGGTTGGTAGAGAAGTCAGGCTTTACGTTACGTAATACCCATAAAGCGCTCGTAATAGGGAGCGGCCCATTGCCCTTATCGGCATATGAGTTGCATCGTCAGACTGGCGTCAATATCGACCATGTCGACTCATCGCACGACGCGATAGAGTTATGCGGGCAGGTAATGAAAAGGCTACAAATAGCATCAAAGTATTACGAGGCGCGCGGTGAAGTTGTTGAGCTCCAAGGTACTTATGATCTCATCCTTGTTGCTGCACTTGCTGGTGATACGGTGCAAGATAAACAAATGATTATCGATACAGTACTGCCGCACTTGTCCGAGCGTGGAAGAATTATCATAAGGAGCGCAAGAGGTTCTCGAACGCTTCTCTATCCAGGTATTGAATCAAAGGCAATACAAGGTATACGGCTGCTTGAAGAGTATCACCCAACCGACTACATCATTAATTCAGTATTTGTATACGGGAGGTACGATGAAACCGAATCTTTATCTTATTAATGGGCCGCTGGGGGCGGGTAAAACGACATTTCTTAAAGAGCTGCTTAAACTCCCACAGTACAAAAATGCTCGGATTATCGAAAATGAATTTGCTAATACCAGTGTTGATACCGAACAGCTCCATGACCATCACGCCGAGGTGCAAACGATTGCTGGGGTGTGTATATGCTGTTCGACAGGAGATGAACTGACCGATGCGCTAAAGGTATTGTCGACGAGCAGTGCACCGGTCATTATCGAAGCAACGGGTGTTGCAAACTCTCTCAGGCTTATTGAAAAGATCGTGAATGCGGACATGCTTAATGTGTACACTCTTCGACATGCTCTTTTTATTCTTGATGCTATTGAAGCAATCGACACTATTGAAGATACACTCGAGATGTATCGCCATGAATTACAGGCGGCGGATACGGTACTCATCAGTAAAACAGACCTTCTAGCAACTAATCAAACAGAGCGACTTATGGATGCCCTTGGCGAACTTAATGTGCGACAGGTGAGTTTTGTAACAGATGGAGTATTTGACGCTTCGCTGCTTAAGGCAGAATCACATATCCTCGATTATTTTGCTCATCTTGATGAGCGTATTGGTAATCACGAAGACGGTGCGAGCTACAGTGTTATCGATACTTCAAGTGTAAGTATTGATGCACCGCGCTTGCAAACAGCGTGGGAAAAAATTCGATTAAAATACGGACTGCGACGCATGAAAGGGAATATTCAGTCCGACGATGGAACAATGTGGCACGTCGAAGCGACGCCTCATCAATGTAAGATATCGCCCTATGAGTCTGGTGTGTTGAGATTAGTAGTTATTGGAAAAGAGGCAACAAAGGTACGATTAGAATCGGTGCTTGAGAGGATATGAGATGATTGAGTATAGACGAGAAGTCGACGACTTACTGACGGCATACGGAGAGTATAAACAGCTGCTTCAAGTGGAGGCGGATCTATCTATGAAAGTTGCGAAGCAAAAAATCAGCGGAAGTATTGACGCCGAACTCAATAGCAAGCATACGCAGATTAAACAAGCGCTGCAAGACCTATCTGACTCGATGAGGTTCTCAAATCCTTTTGTGTGGATTATGTACAAGTACGAGGCGTATCAAAACGAGGCGCAGCCTATTCGTACACTGCGTGATTTCCGCCTCCATTGCAGTAAAGATGGGTACATTTGTACGAAGCGGTTCATGTTCCTTAACGAGCAGTTAGCTTTGAAGGGTCATAGATCGCTCATGTTGATTGATTATTATCACGACGATATGCTGCTAAATGAGCTCCTTGAAGAAAATTCGCTACAAGAATTGATGCAAGACCCGGGGTTTATAACGCTTTGGCAGCACCATGAATACACCACCGTTGATGGAAGAGTCGCTAAGTGGGAGGGGTATTCAGCAGCTGCATAACTGATACTATAGATATATGAAAAACCTCCTTAACTTTGCTAGTATCACCCTTACCGTTGGTATCCTCCTTGGTGTATTCACCTCATTTGGTCAAACAATTATACCCGACCCCTTTAAGCAGTTAGCAAACTCATATTCTGTCTGGCTTTTCTTCTCGTTATTAGCTGGGTATCTGGTAACTTCGCTAAGGAAGGCGGTGGTAGCTGGTGCGTTGTTACAATATATAGCCATTCTGTTTTATTACATCGCGAGTTCAGTCAGGTTTGATATGGAGTACTCTCTCGAAAGCCTCATATCATTAAATCTAATCTGGATTGTTGGAGGGACTTTGGCTGGTCCGATAGCCGGTGCTGCTGGTGCTTTGATCAAAAAGAAAAGTAAATATGTGCCATATGCAGTTGCATTCATGACTGGTCTTTTTGTTTCAGAAGGGTTGTATCAGTTTATAGACTTGAAGTATATAGGTGAGGGAATAGTCTTCTCTTCTGCGGCCATTGTATTTCTTGCCGTAAGTTATTATCGGCTGAGGTTACCGTTTATTACAACAATACTCATTGCAATTCTATTCTCTATCATTATGTATGTCGGCTATGCGCACATTCTGAAAAGTATGTTTGCGTAACCTGCCTTTTAACAAGCTTCGTACGGTTAGTAATCTATTCGTTGTTTGTAGCGTGTATCGTTACCGATCGTACGACTTCAGTAATTTTGTTTGTAACCTCTTCGTTGAGTTCGCGAATATACCAAGCGCTCGGTATCAGTGATGATGTCTCGTCAAGCTGGGCTGCTTCTGTTATTCCAAATGAAATGAGTGTGTCTTTTCGAAAAAAACAAAGCACAGCACTATCCTTTGAGGCGGCGTAGCCTGGCATCCCGTACCACAAGCGAGCATGGAGCCCAGGATTGGCAGTCATAATTAACTTGTGTATTTTTGATGCTTCGGAAAATCCGTGAGCTTCGTATTCTTTGATTTTTGCAAGTACCGCTGCGTGCTGATCCTCACTGCTCACGTTTCGTCGATCTGTTGACATATACGTCTCCTTTTAGAGTAGTTTTTTGAGTGGATCAGATTGAGCAAGCTCAGGGTAATCAGTAAGGTTATTATAGCATTTTGCTATAATAAACTCATGTCATTTCAAGCATACTTAGACGCCATTGAAAAGAAAACCGGCAAAACACCACAGGAACTCCTTTCGTTAGCTGAAGCTAAAGGCTTTACTGCTGAAACGAAAGCAGCTGAAGTAGTAGCATGGCTCAACGATGAGTTTGATCTTGGTCGCGGCCACGCCATGGCGTTTTTTCACGTGTTGAAACACGGCGCAACCATTAAGGATACTCATGTAGGTACGAGTGGGGTACACGCAGACGCTTCTGATACCCTGCGACTTGATGGCGTAGAGCACAGAGATTCTTAGTGAATGTTCTGAATTGTTCGAACAACTTTTTCGTAAAAGGCAAAATCAATAGTGCTAGAGGGATACACGGCTAGATGTGCCTCGATTCTTTTTCCCTCCCGTTCGTATACATAGGTGCGGCCTTGCCATTCACTATCTTTTAGCAAGCCGCCCCATTTTTTCGCTTCTTCGGCGTGTTTAATAACGATGTATTTCGTTCCTTGTGTACCATCGTCAAAGCTGAACGGTTCGGAGCTTTTCTCAAGATGATCATCAGGAGTAAAAGTGTTAGTGGTGGTAGGAGCGAGTACAAAGAAGTGTTCAGTTAACCCACTCCACGCAGGGATGCCACTGCGATTAATGGTCGGAACAACCGATGGATTGTACGTAAGTGTTACCAGCTGGTTGGGTCGAGCAAACATGATGGCGCTAAAGTTTGCCGTTGGAGAGATAGAAGCTGTCCAGCCATTGGGTACTTTTACAGAAAAAGCATCGTTTACTGTCGTTACTTCGCCTGTGTACTCCATCTCTTTTACAGAAGGAACTGTTTCGTCTTTTGGGGTAATGGTCGCAGCGGGTTGAGCTGCTTGCGGGCTCTCTTTTGGATAGAATTGAACGTACAAAAGCACACCGATCAGCGCTAGTACGGCACACACGCAGCCGATAATAACTCCCTGTTTTATTGGTTTCTTCATCACCTTTAGTATATACGAATTATTCTAACCATGCCTGAGCACGCTGGTGTATGAATGCCTTTTTCTCATCACTCATACGATCGTATAACGATACCATCATCGAAGAACGTGGATTGCGTGTAAGTAGCTCGCGAAAATCATCCACAAACTGCCAGTAGAGCGCGTCCCACGTATCCGACCAATCACCCTTGGTGTAGTCGCTCATCTTAATAATGTAGTTACTGCCACTTACATAGGGTTTGGTCGTAATGAATGCACCGGCTGCAAATTGGCTCATAGCGTATACGTTCGGAACCATTACCCAGTCGTAGGCATCGATAAAGAGGCTCATGAACCATTCATACACTTCATTCGGACGAATCCGGAGTAGAACCATCGCGTTGCCGAGTACCATTAGCCGTTCAATATGATGCGCATAGCCTGTTTTCAGGACTTTTTGTATAACGTCATCAACGGGCATGAGTGTTGTTGACCCGTCCCACCAGCTTTTTGACAGAGATCGCTGTGCAGTAAGATGATTTTTGCTGCGCATTTTCCTCCCGTAGCGAATATAGGTTGCTCTCATGTATTCACGCCAGCCAATAATTTGGCGTATAAATCCTTCGACGCTTTCAATAGGCGTGCTGTTGTTTTCGGCGAATCTAAGCGTCTCTCTTACGACTTCATCCGGTGTAAGTAAGCCGATATTTAGAAGGGGGCTGAGAACTGAGTGGAAGAGATCGCCGCTTCGCTGTGAGAGTGCATCCTCGTACGGCCCAAATTGAGCAAATCGCTCAGAGAGAAACTGTTTTAATCGTTTGCGTGCGTCAGTGTGGGTAATGGGATAGCGAAACGTTGATGCATCTCCGGGGTTTTGTGGAAAATGCTGGGCCACCCACTTTTGCGCATCTTCAAGATAGTGCGACGGGTAAACAGAATAGGCGGGAGGAAGTGGGGCAGTTTTAGGAATCTTCTTGCGGTTCGCTTCATCGAAGCTCCACTTTCCACCGGTCGGTGTACCATTTTCTTCAATAAGGATATTGAGTCGACGCCGTTGCCACTCATAAAAACGTTGCATACGATTAGGACTGGTATCAAAGTACTCGTTAATCTGGCCGGGCGAGGTAAGGAAAGCGGGTGTCGGGTGGCGTTCTGCTTGAATATGTAAATGTTCAAAAACACGCTCAAGTCGCTGCTGAAGCCAATCGTCAACCACATCAAAGTAGGCGAGTGTGGCTGTGTTGTGCTTTTTTAGAAGCGCCTCGAGCGTTTCCATACTCAAACTTGTTAAAGAAGTTTCAACGTAATGAACGGTATACCCCTTCTTTTCTAACACGTTTTTAAACGCCTGCATGGAAGCACGATGCAGAATAAGTTTTTGTACATGAAATGGATACTGCCGGAAATACAGATCATCCTCAATTAGAATAAATTCAGTGTTTATATCTGTAGAAAGCACTACTTCAAAAAGTTGGTGGGGAAAAAGCAGATACGTTTTGGCCGCGGGCATTGAAGGGCTCCTTAGGGTGTTCTTTAAAAATAGTATCGAACCTGCATGCGCTGTTCAATAGCTGTAGTGTAGCGTAACGCGTACAGACATGGACGTTTGTGAGATATATCACTTACCAATGTCGAAACCCACCATAGAATAGGCGTATACCTACGAACAAACGTAAATAATTACAAGGAGAAACGTATGCGGAGGATTACATCAAAAGCTTACAGTATTGGCAGTACCGTCGTTTTTAACGCACGTCGTGGTCTTGCGCCATCGCTTGAGCGGCAGGAGCGAGAAAATAAGAAAGCGCATCGACGCTACATTTTAGGAATTGGTATTTTTGCTTTTGCGATGACAGGATTGATTGGTGGAAGTGTTGGCGGGTTGGCTCAAGAAGCGTCTGCACGAGAAAATCGAATTGGAACGACACTCACCGAACTGCTGAGTGGTCGTC
>JBIIRX010000057.1:0-5606 GCA_044341315.1 Saccharimonadales bacterium (SeqCode) | reverse complement strand
GCGAGGGAGTATTCAAGGTCAAGAATCGTTACACCAGTTTCAACAGGCGTATCGAGCAGCTCACGTTCGTACAACCACGGCGCCGGGTGGAATACGTCCCATTCTTGGTCAGCAACAATCTCACCTAACCCATCGATTGGCTCACCAAAGACGTTGACTACTCGGCCAATGAAATTTTTACCAACCGGAACCATAATATCTCGGCCTTCAATAACACAAACCGCCCCAATGTGCAGTGGTGTTGAGTCGAGCTTCATCACTACGACATAATCATCAAGAACTTGGTGAACATAGCCACGGGTGTCATCTTCAAATCGCACGGTTGCGTGCACGTTGGTTGGTTGTAACCCCTTCACCTTTACCATGAACGAATCAATCCCGATAATCTCACCGACGGGGTTGTTTTCAGCAACTTTCTTTTCAAAGATCTTACCCGGCACGATACGCCTCCAAAGCTTCCACCATCACACCGCGGCTCTGTGCCATTTTTGCTCGAAGACTCAGGTCGTGAACGTGATTAGGCGTACGCAGATACACCCCCGCTACGAGCTGTGGCTGCAGCCCGACTGCAATAACCGCTTGCGGATGTATAGACGAGCGCACCCACGCGGCCAACTGCGCTAAGCTCTCCGGGTCGGCCGTAACTGCAAAGGTCACGTGAATAACGGGCACTTTGTTTTTCAGCAGTCGAAGCTCCTTAATGATACGGCTTCGTTCTTGGCTCTCGACAAGAGTAAGCGTATTTTCCACCAGAAATGTCATGAGCTGCTCACTCATCACCGGTACAAATTCCTGTGTTTCCCCAATTTTGTTCCGTACGGTCACCGAGGTCATTTCACCATCAACCCGCTCAACTTCGCTCACCAAGCGTGCAACATCTATCCGAGTGATAATGCTCGGGGGAAGTACGAAGTTTGCATGGGTTTTAACAGCTGCGTCGCTCATAGCTTCATGTCATCCACAATGGCTTGTTTGTTTTCTTCCATCTGCTTAATAATCGCTGGCAGTTGTGCCTTCAGGTCGAATTGGTCACCGAGCGCGCCGAGCAAGTAGTGCTCGACAATTCGCGCCATATTGGTTTCGAAAATGCCGATTATCATCGCTTTTTGTTCGGCAACGTTTTTCTCAAGAGAGGTGGTGAGCTCTTCATGCTGCTTACGGAGTACTTCGGTGCTATGAGATAACACTTCAAGTGCTGCATCTTGAGCACCTTTCATTGCAACAATGCGGGCTTTATTTTCTTCAATAACGCTATTAAGGGCTGTTTCTTGCTCACCTAATTTTGTTTGCACTGTTTCACTCAGGGCAGTGTACTGCGTTTGGAGCACCTGAGCATTATCGGTTAACGTTTGTAACGCGGCGTCTTGGGCGCTTTTCATCGTCTTACTGTATTCATCGAAACGTTCATCGAGCTGCTTGGTGGCATGCTCTTTCATTTCAATGTTGATTTGTGCTAAGCCCTCTTGGAGCTGCTGGGTGATTTGGGCTTTGAGGTTTTCGTTGACCTCTGCAATGGTCGAATCAAGGTCGGCCTTAAATAATTTTGCATTCTCATTGATGATATTTTCAAAATACCAACGCGCCCGGTTACGGAGTTCTTCGCGAAAATACTCATCAAAAAAGAGCTGCGTATCATTTGACGCACCGTCTTTTCCCGTATCATCGTGTTGTTTGTTCCCGAATAACCCCATGTATGCCCACTCTTTATACTGCTAAAGCCTTAGTAATAAATATACCGCAAATAGGCCGACAATTAAAACTAATAGTGCACTCAAAATAACCTCAAGTAAGGCCCGGAAGATCGACTTCTTCGACATCGGATTACGACCGATCGCAATAACCGCGTTACGGATGCCGGCGTACAGCATAACAATCACCGCAATAATACTAATGAGTGTAATGCCCATACTAAGGTAGATACGAACCGGGTTGACCTCTTTTTCAGCAATTTGCTGGCCAATCCGAGTC
This sequence comes from Saccharimonadales bacterium (SeqCode), assembly GCA_044341315.1. GTDB lineage: Bacteria > Patescibacteriota > Saccharimonadia > Saccharimonadales > Saccharimonadaceae > Microsaccharimonas. The sequence goes on along the minus strand of JBIIRX010000057.1, from coordinate 3,638 downwards.
AGGAAGTCTGGCAAATTTGATTCGGTAGTCTTTTCGTTAGGGTTACGCTTAATATCAATAGTTACCGGAATTGAACCAAGTGACACGGTTTGCGTAACATTGCCGTTACGATCTTTGATTTCCGTCCTGCCTAGCGTCACCCCTTTGCCATCGAACGATCCATTGGCTCGACCAAATACAGTCGGCTCTTCCGTACCAGCTTTCATAGCGACACCCTTAATAGCCGAGAGTGTTACATAATCACCACTCACAATTGGCCCCGCTTCTGTACTCACCAGCGCATTATAGGTACCGGTGGCTGCTACAAAGGTTTCGTTTTCGATGGCATCCCCACCGGTTATCGCCAATGGAAGTTGCGCGCGGTCAACCACGATCCCAAACATATCTTGAAGACGCGACTGCTCAGCAACTTTTACACGACTAGCATCTTTACCGGTAAGCTGAACTATCGTGCCGGTGGCAATGGGCTTATCGGCAGCGTAGGACTGCACACTCCCACCTCCGTATGTTGCTTTCGGAGCATCTTCAGCAGAAACAGGCAAAGCCAGGGCAAGCGCAATGCCCATTATTAATCCCAAACGTGCACCAATGTGCAGTGCTTTCACTGTTTGTCTATCTCCTGTCCTCTTTAGGCTCATTATAGCATAAGCACTGTTGCTCACGGGGTAACAAAGATTGTCAATTTCAAGTCATTTTGCTACAATACGCTCAAGCTTTGATGAACCACCACACGTCACAAGTGAAATAAATATTTTTTCAAAATAACAGAGAAAAAATAAAAGAAAAACACAAAAAATGACTGTGTGGTGTCACCTCCCCACTATTTTTAATCAGCGGTATGTTCTGCGTATAGCAGGAATTCTTACCCTATGTGTTGCATTTATTACAATGCTATTTTTCAGTGTTGTCACGCATGCTGCACCGGGAGTCAATCAGACGATTAGCTTCCAAGGCCGCCTCCTGTCTTCCGCCGGTACACCTGTGCCTGACGGTTTTTATAATGTTCAGTTCAAAATTTACCAAGACGGCACCGGAGCAGCTGCCGGCAACCCCGGCGGAACACTCAAATGGACCGAGACGTATGTCAATAACGGAGGTACCAATGGCGTTAAGGTGTCCAATGGATACATGTCGGTGAACCTTGGGGCGCAAACACCGTTTGGCACCAACGTCGACTGGAACCAAGACACACTCTGGTTATCGATGAACGTGGCTGGCCTTGCTAGTAACTGTACGACCTTCAATAGTGGGAACTGTACCGCCGACGGTGAGATGGCGCCGATGAAGCGATTAACTGCTACGCCGTACTCTCTCAACTCTGCCAAGCTCGAAGGGCGCGGGGCTGATGGCTTTATCCAGAACGGCACCGCTCAGCAAACAGCGAACTTCAGTATTGCCGGTACTGGCCGCGCCACTATCCTTCAGGGTACCGCTGGGGTTGAATCAGCGTTCTTCGACCGCGGCGATGCTGGCTTGCTGAGTATCGGTGCACAACAAGCAACGTCTATTCAGATCGGCTCGGCAACTGCAGATCAATCAATAAGCATCGGTACGGGAGCAGGCGTGACAAATCTTGCCCTTGGCAACACCAATGGAAGTTCGTCACTTGACCTACAGGGCGGCACCAGTGGCGTTGCTGTCACAACCTCAGGTGGGTTCAAGGTACATACTGAAAGCACCGATCGTGACACGCTTGTTATTGGCGACAACGGCAGCGCAACTATCAACCTATCTAATGAAACCGGATTCGTCATTAACTCAACTGGCAACCAAAGTGTGCTGCAGGTTGGCAACGACGGTGCCATTCAAACCGGCTCAGGCAGTGTACTCGCAGTCAACGGATCAGCTCGTTTTAATCAGGGTATTCAAGTAGGTGATGGCAATGCAACCAACGAAGCGAAGCTCTTGACGCTCGACCAAGCCAGCGCAGCACCAGCCGGCACCGGCGATGCCCTGCTCGGAAGCATGTACTACGATACAACGCTCGGAAAAGTACAATGTTACGAAGCTGACGGCTGGGGTGCATGTAGTGCGAGCCCTGATAGCTTTGTATCGCTCAGTCCTGAATACAGTAATGCTGTACAGAATGGTAACGGTATCGGTTCGCTCACCTCCGATATCTGCTCTGACACATTGAATATTAACGACGGCAGCGCATCACAGCCGGCCATCTGTGGCACCAATGAAACCTACAACTTCTACGATTGGACATCGACCCAAAGCACCAGCCAAACGAAAAACCTCTTTGTTACCTACCAGCTTCCAGGTACCTTCAAAGAATTTGTTAGTGGAGGCACTTCACTGCTGGGTCGTACTGACAGCGCCGACAGTACGCTTTCCTACCAACTATACCGAAACACCCCAACCGGCCTAGTTGCCTGTGGTTCAGTGATGGAGGTATCCACCGGAGTACAGTCAAGCTGGCAAAAGAAAGTTGCTGACTCAACAAATGATCCATCGAACTGTGCCTTTGAAGCTGGTGAAAGCATTGTCTTCAAAGTAAGCTTTGCGGCATCAGACAACGCCCATGCCTACGCCAGCACCCTCAACTTTGCCTTCCGTAATGAGTAAATGCTACAATAACTTTAGATAAGGGGTGGTACGAGCTATGACACAACGAACGCGCTCCGCTATTATTTTCGGCAGTATACTCCTACTCATAGCAGTGGTCGCTACGGGAGTGTATGTAACTACTCATTCGAGTCGCTCAAACAATGCAAGTGTACAGCCATCTTTTAAGGCGTTGCTTCCGTCTAAAACATCTATCGATGAGCTGGGTGGCTGGAAAAAACTCACGCCACCAAGCGGTGACACCGCCTACGTATATATCGATACGATCGACTCAACACTCATTAATGTCACTCAGCAACAACTTCCGGAATCGTTTAAAAATAACCCTGAGGTGTCACTAGCTCAAATGGCCAAAGCATATAGCGCGACAACGTCATTAAAAGCCGATGGAACAGCCGTCTATCTTGGTACTTCAGCGGATGGACCGCAATCAGTTCTATTTGTAAAAAATGACCTTCTTGTACTTATTAAATCCGAGAAAAAAATCCAGGATAGTTCCTGGATTTCATACATTACATCGCTACGGTAGTATTAGTTACCTTTTATCAGTTGGGCAGCCCGCCCTTCAGGGTTGAGGTTTTGGAAATACAATACTTGCTCTTTGGAAATAACCATTGCATCCTCTGGGCCATAGACAGCATTGCTCAATTTAATAAGCTGCGAATTATTTGCGGCATTTGATTGATTTGATGCCTGCTCATTCGCTGCATCAGTTGTCGATGTTTGAAGGTAATACACGTTTGTCAGTTTATACTGCGTGTCGCCGATGGCAGTTAACTTTCCGAAGTATATCTGCCCATTCATGAGATACACGGTTTGATACTTCGTACTATCAATACCTGCAGCCGATGACTTGCCGTGACCTAAAAGTACCCATGCGGCAACTGCTGCAGCCACCAGTATTAAGGCGATTAGACCAATAATCCATGGTAGTTTTGATTTTTTTGAAGGTTGGGTTGGTGCAACAGGAGCTCGCCGAACCACCGAAGGCTCTTCACTGACGCGCGGTTTCTGCTCAGCTGCTTGATATGCCGGTGTGGCCCCTGCACTGTTAACGACTCGACGAT
>JBIIRX010000049.1:0-6804 GCA_044341315.1 Saccharimonadales bacterium (SeqCode) | reverse complement strand
TCGGGATGATCCCAAATCCATAGCACTATTACTCCTCTATTTCTACTTGCTCTATCATAGCATAGGCAGAATCAGCCCATCAATTTTGAAGAGCCGTTTGTACGTTTGATTAGCCTAAAATAGCTTTCAGCTGTGAGCGCACGAGGCTATCGATAGTTGTGCCTTTTTGTACGGTAATATTGAAGCTATCTTCAAAGCGTTCGCGACTTCGATCAGAGCCTTCAACGCCTTCAATAACATCAATTCCTTTGTCGGTTACCTGTGCGCCCACAAATACCCGTGCATGTGCATTGGAACGCTCTGAAGTGACAATCAACCCCTTATCAACAAGGAATAAAAAGGCGTTAAAGAAGTCGGTTGCATTTGGATTAAGGTCGAGCAAGTCTTTTGCAAATGGCTTCTTATCACTCGTAAAGGCAACGCCAACCCCTTTTTTATTGATGAATGCCAATTGTCGATACGGCATAGAGAGTGGATCAGTACGTTGTAACTGATAGAAATAGAGCAGTACTTTTCCAGCGGTTTCTTTGATAGTCATAATCGGACTCCCTTAGGCGAATGAATGTTGTTACTCGTACAGTAGACGATATCTTTTAACAGTATATACGCTTCGACCTCGTTTGTATATCTTGGTAGATATGTTATTTCTTTGAAAAAACCGACTTCAATGAAAGTGCGTTTTGAAACTCTAAGGCACCCTTTGGAAATACCTTAATAACACACCACAATACGAACGCAGCGAATAGTGTCATGATAGCAAGACTGAGGGCTGCTTCTCCAGCTGGAATGTTTCCTACGGTATTGCGAATTAAGTTGGTCATTGGAGCGGTCAACGGGAAATAGGTGATAAATTGCACTACCTGGTTGCTCGGATCGGTTGCGACCGATGTTAAGAACCAAAGGGGCACAATCGGCAGAATGTAAAATAATGCCGACCAATTATTCGCTTGTTTCGCGGGGAGGAGCGCGGCAATGAATGCCATAACAGCAGCAAATAGCACAAAGCCAACAATCAAGAACCCAAGGCCGAAGGCAACTGCGACTGGGTCAATCGGCAGGTCTGCGAGGTTTACGTTAGGGAGCTGGATAAACTGTGTATTAACCGCAATACTCAGCGCCGCTACTGCCAATAATGCGAAAAATAGTAATTGCGTGAGTGTTATTAACACCACAGAGATTAATTTGCCGATAATCAGCGTCCGAGGACTAACGTAGGTCAGGGCCATTTCCATAGAGCGATTTTCTTTTTCATCAGCAATACTAGTGAGTATGTAGCCGATTGAAAACATCAAAATAATAAAGAACATGGCTGCAATGATGCCAGGTACAATAAAGCGCGCATAGCCAACCGATGCTTCACCATCAACATAGGTAGTTGTTTCACCACTCGCACCAAGCTGCGCCAGCTGTATAACCTGCGGTGAGCCGAGGGGTGCATACAAACTTGTTTTTAAAAGGCTATCGGCAACTTGCCCAGCCGACGTGTTGAATAAGAAATCGACACCTGATACATACACTTCATAGGTGCGAGTTTCAAGAATTGTCTGCGGATAATAAATGAGCCCTTTGCGCGAGCCGGCGGCGACCTCCTCTTTCAATGTATCGTATTGTGTTGCTGGATACAGCGTTTGCCCACTTTGGCTCACAACAACAGGGTTTATGAGACCACTCGCATCTACAATAGCCACGCCCTTAAGGTCGTCAGTAACTTGCTCCAATGAGGAATTTTCAGATTTTGTAGACAGCCCAATCAGTAAAAAGACCACTAAGAAAATAAGCGGGACACTGAGCATGTACGCCCAGAAGCCTTTTTGCTTTACAACGGTCAAATATTCATGGCGAATGACAGCGCGAAGTTTTGACATTACACTTCCTCCTTCTGCGGGGTGGACTCATCATAAATGCTCACAAACACCGATTCAATTGAATCAGCGCTAAACTGTTTCTTCACTTGTTTAACAGTCCCGTACGCCCTTGCCTCACCATCTTTAATAATGAGGAGGCGATCAGCAAGTCGCTCAACCTCTTCCATTAGGTGGGTGATGTAAATAACCGCAGCACCCTCCTGTTTGTGATGTTCCACAATATCAAGGAGTAGCTTTCGGTTTACAGGGTCGAGCCCTTTCGTTGGCTCATCAAGAATCAGTAAACTTGGATTCCCCATCACTGCAACCCCGAGTTGTACTTTTTGCTGCTGCCCTCCAGAAAGTTTTTTTAGCTTCAAGGTAGCTTTGTCGCCAAGCCCAACTTCCTGAAGAAATGCCATGCCAAGTGCTCGTGCTTCGGCACGTGGGAGCCCCTTCATTTCGCCAAAATAGGTTAAGTTGTCGATTGCCGATACGCGCGTATAGAGGCCCCGCTCTTCCGGCAAATAGCCCACGGTCTGAGCATCCTGTGACGTATAGGGTTTGCCATTAATATGAAGCGTTCCTTTAGTGGCTTCATATAAACCAATTAACGATCGAATCGTGCTGGTTTTACCTGACCCGTTCGCTCCAAGAAAGGCAAAAACCTCGCCGGGTTTAATATCAAAACTCAAATCGCGAACAATCTCTTTGTCCCCGAGTGTGAGAGAAAAGTTTTTTACGGATACGGTTGGCTTCATGAACCTCCTCGGTTTTCAGCAATACTGTTTCTAGTATAGCAAAGCTTCAGAACGGCGAGGAGTTTAGAAGCGTGATCTGCGTACGATGCGTCTTTAAAAATGAGCGAATAATTCTATACGTGTCCATATCGAACCCATTTGCAAGGCGCTCAGCATACGTAGATCCGTCCTCAAACGCCGTAATGTAGCCTTTCACAATCCATTGGTCTATCACCAACGCCTTGCTGGCACTAATCGCGACCGATAAAGCACCTTTAAATGGCCAGGCTTCAATTCGTGATCGTTCCAAGGCATACTCTACCCTACGGTTGTACACTTCTGGAGATTCTTTACCTACACACCCGCCTTTACAAAGCCCAAGGTGATAGCGAAAGCAGGCACCCTTTCCCTTTTCTAGCCCCAATAACTTAGGACAGAGCTGAAACGTTTTCATTAAACTTTCGAGTCGTGCCTTTGCTTTCATTCGAGATGTATATACCCCATATATAGACGACAGCTCTGTTTCTTGATCAAGCTGACGATTCTCAACGCTGATCACCGAATACCCATCATCGTTCTCTGTTCGTACCAATACGGCCTGCTGGACTGTTCGTCGCAGCAAGCGATTATGAATAGGCTGCAACTCTTTTACTTTTGCCGATTCGAGCAGTAACGCTTCGATCTCTGTTTCGGTTTCAATGAACGAAATCGAATGGCTTGTCAGCGAAAGCTTCATTTCTTTCGCAATCTTCGTGTCATTAGCAAAGTGCGACATGACCCGGCTTCGCAAATTAACGCTTTTACCTACGTACAGCGGCCGCCCATCGTTATCTTCAAAAATGTACACGCCTGGTGTTTGTGGAATACGCGCAAACGCTTCCTCGTCAACATTTGGGGGAAGCGTTTTGGTTTTGAGCTGCAAGGCGAGCGCGGCTTCAAATGCCTCAAGCCCCTTCTCTTCAATAGCGAGTCGCGTGAAATCAAGTATTGCTCGTGCATCAGCGTACGCGCGGTGACGATCAGTCGTTTCTATAGTATGTCGCTGGAGGATTTTTTCGAGACTGTGGCCCTTATGCTCGGGATACAGCTTGCGAGACATTCGAACAGTACAAAAGAGCTTAGGACGAAACGTATACCCCACCGCTTCAAGCTGGCGTTTTACAAATGAAAAATCAAAACGAACGTTGTGTGCTACAAAGAGAGCCCCCTCCATAATTCGATGTATGTCAGGTGCAATTTCATCAAAATACGGAGCATCGGCAACATCGGCATTAGAGATACCGGTAAGACGAGTAATCCAATAAGGTATTGGTGTGCCAGGGTTTACCAAGCTCGTAAACTCTTCAACAATTTCACCATTTTCCACGCGAATAAGGGCGATTTCTGTAATACGCCCTCGATCACCGTTACCCCCATTTGTTTCAATATCAACAAAGACTGCTGGAACGTTAAACATACCTTCTTATTGTACTGCTTTTACGACTGAGCGAATAATTCAATAGCTTTATTGGAGAACACAGGAATGTCCTGCGGGTTGCGGCTTGTTACCATGTTTTGGTCAACGACAACTGGTTCATCTACCCACAATGCACCAGCATTTTCTAAATCGGTACGCAGGCTCGGCCACGAAGTAAGTGTACGTCCTTCAACAACATTCGCCTCAACAAGCACCCAAGGTGCGTGGCATATTGCTGCGACCGGTTTGTCAGCGTCAAAAAACGATTTTACAAATTGCACCGCTTCCGTATTAGTGCGGAGGATATCTGGGTTTTGCACACCACCCGGTAGAAGTAAGCCATCGTAATCAACCTCATCGGCTTCCTCTATCGTAAGATCGGCGTGTATTTCCGTGCCATTTTTCCCCTTAAATGTCCCTGCTTGTAGCGATATGACATGCACCTCAGCGCCCGCCGCTTTAACACGTTCCATAGGAACTGTTAATTCATCATCCTCAAAGCCTTCTGTTGCCAGTACGGCAATGGTTTTTGATTGTAATTCCATACTTATTTGCGAACGAGATTACGAGTAGTCAGTTGCTTAGAAATAGGTAACTCAATGTACCATTCGTCAATCTTTAAACGATTGAGTTGTTTTTGCTTAAACTCTATAAGTTTCTTGCGTTTACTACGAATTGCTTCATTGATGTGTGAATGGTGACGTGTACGTGACATCTTAACTTACCCTCGCTTTACTTTTAAAAAATCCAATAATGTCTTCCCACAAGTAGCCTCGCTGCACTACCTCTACTCGCGGCCCGTATGTTTCTTTCAGGTCAGGAAATTCCGTCATTTTGTGTTTCATGAACTCTCTAATGCGGATGTCCACTGAATGTGCTGATTGCTTCATAGCTTTGTCCTCCACTTGTCCTTTGTTCTGCGTATAACTATATTGATAGTTAAGCAAAAGGGTTGTGTCCTAGCTCACGATAATTATGTGATAATTATCACCGCGCTAAGCTGCTATAATTAAGCTATGCAGTCACCGACAGAAAAAATCAAACCTGTTTCCCAGCTTCGAGCTTACAAAAAAGGTGCGAACATCTTTTTTCAAGGTGAAGCACCGCGTCGTGGGGTGATGGTTTCTGATGGTATCGTTCGGTCATATACTATTACAACCTCTGGCGAAGAGCGTACAATCGCCTTCTTCACAAAAGACGACATCTTGCCGCTTTCATGGCTTATGGGCACAACTACCGTATCGCTCTTCTACTACGAAGCAGTCACTGACGTCCGCACTCTTCAATTTAGTCGAGAAGACTTCACGTCTCATATCCTTCATCACCCCGAGGCAATGCGCTCACTCTTTACAACGCTCAGTAGCGACCATACAGCTGCCATGCTGCGTATTAACGGTCTTGCGCAGTCTCGGGCTGAGGAAAAAGTCGCATTCACGCTTTACTACTTGCTCTTCCGCTATGGCATACAAGCTCAGGGTGACCCATTTCACACTATCGGCATAACACTTCGCCATTCTACTATTGCAGGGCTCGTCGGCCTGACTCGAGAAAGCACATCACGTATTTTGAGCGTACTTCAAAAACAAGGAATTATAGATTATAAAGGCGGGACATACCGCGTACATAAAGACTTACTTGAAAGCCACATCGGTGAAGATGCCTTTCGAGATGTGACACTGTAACTACAGTGCCTAGGCCATAATGGTTCTGACAATGCGAATCAGCTCTTTAGGAGCCGCTCGAGCTTTCAAAACGTAGCGTTCAGCACCTAATTCATATGCCTTATCGATTTCGTTCTTTGCGTCGTAGTTTGAGAAGACAACAATTTCAGTGTTCTGATGCGTCGGTGCGTCGTATTTTTCCAAGAATTCGATACCGTCCATAACTGGCATACGTAAATCAAGAAAAATAATCCCCGGGTCACCCTGCTCTTTAATAAGCTCTAAAGCTTCTAGCCCGTTTTCGGCTGCAAATGTAGCAATACCCTCTGACTGTAATATAAGTACATAGGCTTCACGAAGATCACGGTCGTCTTCAACAATTAATACTGAGTGTTTATTCATAGTACTTTTTCTACTATATACGATTTTGCTTCGACGATTGTGATTTTTTTCACACGTACGGCAATATTAATGTGAATTTTGACCCAACAGGGTGATTTGGGTCGTAACGTAAGTCGCCACCATGGAGGCGTGCAATTGACTGCGCCCAGTAGAGCCCAAGGCCAGTTCCACCCACCTCGTTAGAGAGTTTATTAGAAATACGCGAGAACTTTTGAAACAACCGTTCAGGGCGCTCTACACCCACCCCATGGTCAGCGATCACAATTTCGACCGTCGCTACTTTCTCATGGACTTCAACCCGTGTTTCCGCACCGGCTTCTGAATATTTTTGAGCGTTTTCAAGTAAATTATCGATCACCATACGCAGGGCATTTTCATCAACCTCGAGCACTAACCCCTCTGAGGCTTGGCTTGTGACACGTTGCTGAGCCTGCTGGAAAGAAGGCCGAAAATCATCAACCGCCTCGTTTACTAAACGGCCTACATCGGTGGGTTGTAAGGCGAGTTCCATTCCTCCGGCGTCGATCTGGGCGACTTTTAATAAGGCGTTGATAATCGCGAGCTGCCGTTCATTACTGTCATATACCTTGGTAAGAAACTGGCGTTGCTGCTCACTCATCTCACCAGCCAAACCATCAAGCAGCATCGCAGTATACTGCTTTACTGTTGTGACCGGCGTCCGTAACTGGTGTGAGGCAATC
>JBIIRX010000034.1:0-10139 GCA_044341315.1 Saccharimonadales bacterium (SeqCode) | reverse complement strand
CAGCTGGCGCTGGGAGTAAAAGCCACGCATAAAACCCAGTTTCTCGACATTGATAATAAGTACGGTTCGGAATGGTTTCCGGTGGGCGATAGGTTTGAAGCAGCAGTTACTCCAGAACCTATCTTCCCCGAGCTCCATGTTGCGCAGGTCTTTATGGATCCGGAATGTATTTCCGACGCTGCATATCGCAAGGCTTTTATAGAAAAAGTGGCGCGTCGTGGTAAGGCGTGGCTTCAAGCGATCCAGTTCGACCTCCTCCCCTGGCATACCGACGGGAGGATGTTTGAGTACCTTGAAGAGGTCAAACAGGACACTGGTTTTAATATACTGCTTCAAGCACACGGTGACAGCATGGAACACTACGCTCCAAAGGAACTTGCTCGAGTGCTAGGGCGATCTGCATCTGCACTTGAGTATGTGTTATTAGATAGTTCACACGGTAAGGGTATTCGGCTCGATACGAACAAGCTCCTTCCCTACGTCGAAGCGCTGTATGAATCCCCTGCTCTGGAGCACGTAGGTATTGGTATTGCCGGTGGCCTCAACGGCGACGTGGTACGGAACGAGCTGTCGTCAATCGTAGCCCACTTTCCGAGCCTATCATGGGATGCCGAGGGCCAGCTACATCCATTAAATGAAGACGGAAAACGCCCTGTTTCGATGACCGCGACGAAAGAGTATTTCGCAGCTTCGAGTGAAGTGTTGAACGCGGTATAATGAACGCCATGGCAGCAACAAAATCATACGAGGCCGAAGCTCATATTGCCCAGATGCAGGTACTGCGTACCTTGCTGATTCAGCAGGTGGCCTCGTTCGCAACACTGACGAAAGCCATGGGCTTATCGAGCGACCATGCCACCTTCCATATTAAACAACTCATGACAGCTGGCATGGTACGCCGGGTACCGCGAAGTTACGGGCAATATGAACTCACCCGTAAAGGTAAGGAATATGCCAACCGGATGGACACCGATGCACTGGTGATTGAGAAGCAACCAAAAATGGTCGTCGATATTGGTGTTGAGAAAGACGGTATGTTCATTTTCCAGGAGCGCAAAAAACAACCCTATTATGGGTATTGGGGCTTCCCGACGGGCAAAATTCGATGGGGCGAAACGATGCTGGAAGCGGCCGCGCGTGAGTTGCTTGAAGAAACTGGCTTGACGGCTGACTTACGTGTGGTGGGTACCTACCACAAGCTTGACTATGACGAGACGGGCGCACTGCTGGAGGATAAATATCTTATTCTTATTTACGGCACCAATCCCCAGGGTCAATTACAGGTTGAAACCGAAACCCATACCAACCACTGGCTGACACCAAAGCAATATCAAGCGCTTGATAAACGATTTGGTGATATTGAACAAACGCTTGGGCATATTCGGGCGGAGGCGCCGTTTATTGAAGAGACGGAGTATATGTATCCTGGAGATCGGTACTAACAGTATACTTAATCTACTACCTATTAATTGACGCAAGTGACCCATTTTTTAATCTATAATGTCGTCTTGCTCGCGCACCAATATGCCCGAAACCGGCCTCCATGTGACCAATAGAAAAATGTGAGTAAGCAATTGGGATGTCAATTGGCTGTTCAGTTTCTTGTACTTTGCGAGCCAGCGTTCCTGGGGCGAAATCGAGCCAATAGCCGCTTGGTGCTTGGTCATACGTAACGAGATCGCGATACGCTTTCGCAAGGCGTCGTCGAATCGTTGTATTAAGACGCCCAGAAGCGGAAAATTCAACAACAGGCTGATGTGTATCGACAACAGGAAATTCGTCGCCTTGACTGATAGTGCCGAATGTTAAGGCAGTTCCGATATGTGAACCATTATTTGCAATGTTTTTCCACCCCTCTGCCTGCAAAAGCTGAAGTGTTCTACCAATTCCCGCTTCTCCTAAGAGCCAATACCGACGTGTTCCAAAACTATGGATTGAGCTGTCAGAACCAGTGGCCATTTTAATGAGCTCAATCGAACTTTTTTCGTCAGGAAGATGTACGAGTTCAGCAAGTCGTTGTATTTCCCCAAACTGGTCACCCTTTAATGTCAGCCGTACACCATCCTCAATCCCACCATCAAGGAGCTCATTACCAAGTGCTTGAATGAAAGGCGTAGAGTCTCTTTCGAGACCCGTTTTGATTGCTGACTCAAATCTCGTCGTATCTAGTTCACTCATCTGTATCTCCTTACAATGTAGGTTAAGTGTACAGAGGATTTTTTAAATCAGCAAATAGTGAAGCGCATTTGCTAAACTAACCGCATGAGTGAAATCCTGATGCGCCAATTAAACGGGCATGATCGAAACGCGACGGGTTCAATTCCGAACGAATACATTCGCGCAAAGAAAGTAGCCTAGAATGTAAAGCTCTGAGCTATTTCTTTAGTAACCTTTGTCCTTTAGAAGTATTTAGTACTTATTGAACGTAAGGCGATCGAGGTATGAAAAAGCCCGCCGAGAATGCCGGAGGGCTTCTTCAAGACGGGTTACACTGGCGATGTTTTGCCAGTATGAGTAGAGTGCGACCTCGTGCCGTGCTCTAGGCGAGCAGGCCCGAGATCGCGAGGAATGATGCGAGCGCCAGGATGATCACGTAGAACACCCAGAAAACACCACTTCGCGCTTTGATCGGGAAGATGACGCCGGCCAGTACGGCAATCGTGACGACTACACCCATGACCGACGACCTCTGGTATCCCGACATCGCCTCGACGGCGGGGAGGAACAGCGCGCCGAAGCCTAGCATGGCTCCAACCTTGCAGACCAGTACGAAGCCGTATACGTACGTCATCATCAGGGCTTCTCCCCGTCGACGACTGTGTTTGATGGCCTCTGAGCTTGAAACCCCGGCTGCCTTGTACTCGCTGTACGCCCGGTACTCTTCTTCACTCTGTGCGGGAGATCCCATATTCTTTCCATTCTCTGATGAAACTAAAGGACAAAGCTTGTGCATTACATACCGCTTACGGTAGGCAATCATTTAAATTATAGCATAAAATTAATAAAAAAGCAATATTATTTTTTGTTGACACTATCTATCCTGCGTTTTGCTCGGTATTTTAAACCTTTGTAAATTAGTTTTTTATGAAAACAAACCACGAAAAACGCCCATCCTTGCGGATGAGCATTATTCGTGGTGACCCCACCGGGAATCGAACCCGGATTGCCAGGATGAGAACCTGGTGTCCTAACCGTTAGACGATGAGGCCGAATTGTGAGTGAAATGAAGCAAAAATAGTTCTATTTTTGATCATTTCCGAGCAATGTGGCTGTATATCCGAAGGATATGAGGCCGCGAATGTGAGCAAAAAGAATATGTACATTTTTTTAAACACTGCACAATCATACCAAAAACCCCAGTAAATGTCTACCTGAGGGCTCGTGTTAGAATACCGAGAAGTATACACCCGCCGCCAGAAGCGCTAGCGCGAGTGTGACCATAATCAACACCTTGAACGCGCCATTAATAACGGGCGTGGTCCAGAGCACAAGGAGGAAATAGTTCAAAAAAATGCTAACTACGATTGTCATGGCGCTCACGATTGAAACGGCCGGTAAAAGTTGGTAGCCGTGTAGAAAACTAGTGGCGTGGTACAGCATGAAAACAATTATTGCCAACATGCCGAGTACCATAGTGGAATATGGCAGGGCTCGTAGTGCGTTCATGTAGAATAACGTACTCAGTTTTTTAAATGAAGCAATGACTATGCCAGCGACTAAGAAAAAGGCAATAATACCAGGAACCACGAACATCGGTACAGTATCTGGTTTGATATATACCAATGCGGCGGTGACCAAGACGGTTATAACGATAAATGGCAACGGAATCAGCAAGCCAATCGTTAGAAAATAGGTGCGAATGCCGAAACTGAGTGTATCTTGTTGCGCTGCAAGGCGACTATCTCGTTCTTCTTTTGACACAATATCGCCTGTCCATTGTGGCTTCGCTTGGGGGTACAGCGACGAAAGATCGCTTCGATCCCCTACTTGTTCAATTGATTGGAGATGTTCTTCGTCGGGTGCATCGAGCCGATGGTTACTATCCATACTATGGACGCGCCTGGTTAGAAATTTGCGCAATCACATCTAATAGTTTGTTTGGTGTGATTTCGGCTTTAATAAGGTAGGCATCGGCGTGTGCTTCCATAGCAACGCGTGATTCTTCGTCTTGTTCGAAGTTCGTTAGTACAATGACGTGCGAATTAGGAATAAGGTCTTCAGTGCCCCGCAGGGCTTCGAGAATTTCGGTACCGCGACGTTCAGGGAGCATTACATCAAGCAGCACGAGGTCGTACTGTTTATTACGGGCGGCAATCAGGCCGTCGTTCCCGTCTATCATCCAGTCAACTTCGTACCCGGCTTGTTTCATGCTGCGCACGTACATCTCGCCGATAAAGCGATCATCTTCAACGATTAGAACTGTTTTAATGGCCATTTCGATTTACCCTCTAAACATTGTGTGGTTTTTAATCCAGCTGCCTTCGCTACTGATTAGTATTTCATTTCCATTATTGCTTGCCTTTAGCTTATCTGCAACTGTTTTATAACTCGGCAGCGAAATGATAAATGTCGAACCGTGGCCGTCTTCACTTTGCACTGATATAGTGCCGCCGTGTGATTCTACAATCGCCTTACTAATGTAGAGGCCAATGCCAGTACCGGCTACAGTTTCGCGCGAGCGGTGCGAGCGGTAGAACTTTTGAAACAGGTTACTGACAACGCTCCCTGGCATGCCAATACCATGATCTTGAACAACGAACTCAACGGCGTCTCCTTTAGAGCGAGCCACCACAACAATACTGCCACCCTCATTACTGTATTTAATCGCATTGTCGATGATATTGCCAAAGACTTCACCGAGGCTGGCGGTGTCGGCTGCAATTGTTGGCAAATCATCTGGTATCGTTACGGTAAGGAGGCGGTTTTGGGCGCTGGCACGCAGCTCCATGTCGTCACGGATACTGTCATACACACTCAGCACGGTTGTCTCGGCTAAGTGCATACTGAGGTGGCGACGGTCGTAGCGTGAGGTGTTGAGGATGTTATTGATGTAGCCCGATAAACGGTTGGCGGAAACGGTAAGGCGGCGGAAAAGTTCTACCTGCTCTGGCTTGAGTACCGCCGCTAATTCCACCTGAAGAACGTCGAGATAGCCGCGAATAACCGTAATTGGCCCTCGCAGTTCATGAGCCGCAAAGGCGATGAACTCAAGCTCTTCCTCGCCCACTTCGTAGAGTTTCGTGCGATCAACCAGCGTCAGGACTACTTCGTATTCAGAATCTTTATTATACGAAGCGATCACATCGAAGAACCGGCGATTTTCATTGTCAGGGAGGGTGCTTGGAACACGCGACCATGTTTTTTCGGCGTGAACGGCTGTTTCGTCGCACTCATCCCACCACGTAAACAAGTCGTTATGCGGCTCAAAAATAAGTTCAAGTGATTGGACGCCATCTTGATCAACTTTCAGAGGCGTTGCTTTATTGCTATAGGCTATTGAGCGATCGGCTTTCATGGCTACAAACCCACAAAAGGCTTCATCAAGGGCAATTTCAATATTGTTAACAGTTTTTACCGGTGTGGGTGCGCCGGCTTCAGAAGCAATTGGGTTCGGGGTATCCACCGCGAGTTGATAAATCGTCTGCAGCACTGGAGAAAGCCCATTCTTCTGAAAGTGTACTTCGTTCGGGTTTGGTGGTGTGCTGTCAGTTGGCTCCCCGGCAATATGGACCAACGCCGCCAGCAAGTGTTTGATAGGTCGTGCAATGATGTGATAAATAATAACCGAGCCAACAATACCAAGGATCGCATTGGCGACGAGCGTCCCGGCAACACCCAGTGGGTTATCTTTGAAGAACCCGAATGAGTGTAAGAGGGCTGCCAATGCAACCAGGATTAATAGCTGCAAGATGATGATAATGCCAACTGCGCCGCGCTTAAACCGTGGCCAGAACTCCTTGACCAGTTGCGGGCTTTTTGGCGCTACTGCCATGTGACTGCACCTCCCCTATTGGCTGGCACTGCGGTAATCCAGGTTTGGCCACGTGCCAGCGGTATATCGTTACCGTCAGCGTCACTAAATATGAGTTGTGCGGTTTTATTATCCTTTTTCCAGGTAGCTGTTTGAACGGTGCCATCCTGAAAGATATGGGCGGCTCCGCTTCCAATGGCGGCAATACTTTCCCGGTAGCCGTCTTCGAAGATAGTCGTTTGTTGTACGTCGAGTACCACAACCACCCGTGGGCTGATCTGTCCGGCTTCGCGGTCGAGGTGCGGTGCACCTCCCTGTGATCGGTCGTAGGTATTGGTTGCTGCGTTGTAGGTGTAGGCGCTATTGTAGGCCGGACCGCTTATAGTGACGCTGATGCTTGAAGCACGTGCCGGAGCCGAGGTGTCACCTTCGGTAGGCGCTGGAGCCGCTTGGCTATCTTTACGGCTAAAGCCGGTGAACTCTGACGTGGTATAGCCTTTTGATGCATTTAAGGCATCGAGTCTTTCAAAACTCGTGTAGACGTTGTGTGGTGCGTAGCGATCGGTTGCTCGCCAATACGCACCAGCGTTGAAGAACTGATCGATATCGCGGTAGCTCCCATTTCTTACTTCGGCAAGTGCCGCTGAACTTCCACCAATATGCGCAATACTGGCATTAAAAGCAGCCGCCCAATCTACGTAGTACATACGGACACTGCGCACTGGGCCAATAAGTTGTGGTTTCTGTTCTTGATACAAAGCCAGGAAACGCGTTATGCCTCCCTCGGCAATTGCTTCAAATACCACGCCGCTGTCTTTTATTCCAGATTGCGGACGGGCATCGGGGCTGTTTTCAATCATGATTGCTGTCACTGCTTTAGTGGTTGTTGCTTGGTCTTGTACAAGCGCTCCGGTTAACTGCGAGTAGTACTTTGGCGGTTCTGGCGGGGGTGTATTTATAGAATGGGTAGCGGTTGTTTTAACGGGTTTTTGCGTAAGGATATACAGCGCTGCGGCCGTGCCGCCGGTGAGCAACAACACGCCAATAACGATACATACGATAGCTCGTTTTTTATGGGTCTTGAACCAATGTGGCTTTTTACCAACGCCCGTTTGGGAGGTAATAGGTTGCGGACGAATCGAAGCAAAGGGGTCACCCACCGGCTCATCACGAGGTGCATCAATAATAACGCGAGGTGCTTTGCGTTTAAACATAAGCATAGTATACAGGGATGCGGAGGAAGAGTAAATGAAGATTAGGTGTTGGCCTGGAGTGCTTGTTGAATGCGTTGCAGCGTTGTGTTCTTACCGAGCGTCGCGAGCGTATCATTCAATGCCGGGCTAAATGGTGCCCATGAAACGGCAATGCGAATCATGCTGAAAAGAATGCCGGGTTTTTGGCCAGTAGTTTCGAGCAGTCTGTTAAGCGTTTCCTGGAGCGAGGCGGCATCAAACTCGCTTGTTGTAAAAGCATCAAACGCTGATTGAAGTAGTGAGGTCACTTCTTCCCTACTGAGACGGCTGAGCTGCTTATTATCTGTGATCATCGTCCAATCGATAGTTGGTTCTTCAAAGAAGTAGCTCGTGAGAGTTGGCAGGTCGGTCAGTGTTTTCAGTCGATCGTGCACCAATGCAAGCACCTGCTTTTTCTGGATTTCAGGCGCCGCAGCGGCTGCTGGCGACCAGAAGGTGGAGCTTCGCTCATACAGTTCATCGAGGCTCAGGGCACGAATATGCTGCCCGTTCAACCATAACAGGCGCTGTTCATCAAAACGGGCTGGGCTTTTTTGCACACGGTCAAGTGAAAACTTGGCAATAAGCTCGTCCATTGAAAACACTTCCTGCTCGCTGCCGTCGTTCCATCCAAGTGTCGCCAGGAAATTCGCCATTGCTTCAGGTAAGTAACCTTCCTTGCCGTATTCCAGAATATCTTTAGCGCCGTCACGTTTTCCGAGTTTCTTCTTGCCATCTATCGCCATGACAAATGGAAGAGTTGCGAGAACAGGGCGCTCGACGTTGAGTGCTTCATACAAGTTGAGGAACTTCGGCGTTGAACTGACAAACTCTTGGCTTCGCAGTACATGGGTGATGCCCATGAGTGCATCGTCAACAATGTGGCAGAAATTATAGGTTGGGTAGCCGTCGCTTTTAATAAGGATAAAATCGTCTATGGCATCGGGGCCGGTCGAAAGTTCACCCATAACCGCATCGGTCCAGGTATAGCTTTTAGGATCGGATTTAAAGCGCAGTGGCTGCGAACCGTCCCATACAGGCGGGTTTTCTGGGCGGTGCTCACGAAATAAGAATGGTCGCTTTTCGGCTTTGGCCTGAGTACGAAACACCTCGAGTTCTTCTTGGGTGTATGGGTCGGCATAGGCTCGGCCGCTCTCGATGAGCTTTTGTGCCCATTCCTTATAAATGGCTAATCGCTCAGATTGCTTGTATGGAGCGTGTGGCCCGCCTTGGTCGACACCTTCATCCCACGAAATACCCAGCCACTGCAAACTGGCTTCAATTTGGGCAATACTGCCCTCAACTTCTCGAACCTTATCGGTATCTTCGATTCGGAGAATGAAGGTACCCTCGCCGTCTTTTTTGGCTTGTTGGGCCAAAAGCCAGGCGAACAACGCAGTGCGAACACCACCAACGTGCATAAAACCGGTCGGGCTAGGGGCAAAACGAGTACGGACAATAGTCATAATTGCTTCAGTATACCATATTTTACAGAGGTACGACTATAAGCTGGTAGCCAAGCGACGGATTTGATCACCGGAAAGCGGTGCGTCGCCGCGAATCGTATAAAGAATACCGCCGTTTACCCATGCGGCACCTTTATCAAAGGTATAGATAGTCAGACCCCGTTCTTTGGTGGTAGTGTAGTTTTCTCCTACTGCCGTTTTGACGACTGAATCAAGCACTGCGGTAGAATCCCACGAACTGCGCTTTTGTGTAATCGTGTACGAACTGTCGTTACTATTCGACTTGAACTGTAGATTGACTTCCCCATCGCTATAGGTAACGGGTTGGTTGAGTGCGTAGCCGTCTGGCGTGTAATCAGGATACCGAGCTTCTATACCCGCCTGTGAAGCTGCAATACTGACTGAAATACTAGGTACGAATTTGTAGATTGCAAAAAGAACAGCTGCAAGCACCAAAACACATGAACCAACAATAACAGCCCGCCGTACCCATTTATTAGTTGGCTTTTTGGTTGTCTTTTGTTTGGGCGCAGCAATTGCTTTAGAAATTTCCTGCTCTTTAACTTGCTTGGCGGTCTGCTTCTTGGCTACAGGAGCTGCTGCCTGCTTTGGACGTAGCTTGCCAAGGGCGCGAGCTGCAGATGGATGAACTTGCGCTGGTGTATCTGGGCTGATAAGTGGTCGACTGGCTTTGGCGGCTGCAGGCTTTACCACTGGGTGGGCCGCAAATTTAGACACCGAGGCGCTCCGCGCAATATCCATGTGACGACCAGGTTGTGCACGACGAACGATTTTTTGCGGTGCAACCGGCTTTTTCGTTGCACGCCGCATCAATGTTTTCGACTTCTGAACGGTACCATGAATAGCCTCGGATGCTGTACGGCTGCGAGTTGGTGCTGGCTTTACTGCGCGAGCTGCTGTTTGAGTAGCGCTCGGACTACTTACTTTTTTTGCAGGGGCAGCGGCGGATGCCTGTG
The DNA here is from genome assembly GCA_044341315.1 of Saccharimonadales bacterium (SeqCode). Taxonomy (GTDB): domain Bacteria; phylum Patescibacteriota; class Saccharimonadia; order Saccharimonadales; family Saccharimonadaceae; genus Microsaccharimonas. Next base: position 493 of record JBIIRX010000034.1, on the reverse strand, counting down.
GTGCGCTTGGCGTTGGGTTCCCGGCAACCGGGAGCCCTGTTACTGCATCATATAAGCGGCCATTAATAGTGATGGTTTTTTGGGCTGCCATAGTCGTCGGTCTTCCTCGCACATCCTCGCATTAGATTGTTCTCGCATGTTCGCATAGAGGTATGGGAAGGATGTTTGCCCACACCACGATATTCACTATAGTAGTTGGTCTATTGCGCTTATGCAAGTCCCTTCAGGTAAAATAGATAAAAAGTTTGCTATACTTTGATAGAGTTATTATGTTTAAAAAACCCACCAAAAAACAACTTGCCATCCGCCGCGCGCTTGTCTCAATTGTCGCTACCGTCGCCGTACTTATTATTGTGACCGTTTCAATCTTATTTATGTTGGGGTATCGGCTGGATAGCAGCAATAGGCTCGAGCAGGGTGCGCTCTTGCAGTTTAATTCCGTCCCCGATACTGCCCAGGTATGGATAGATGGTAAGCAGGTCGGACAAACCGC
>JBIIRX010000026.1:0-12533 GCA_044341315.1 Saccharimonadales bacterium (SeqCode) | reverse complement strand
CAAAAGGCTTCACAAGGTAATCATCCGCACCGGCGTCGAGCCCAGTAGTACGTTCGCTAATACTATCGAGTGCACTTAAGAAGAGTACAGGCGTATGAATTTTGGCGTCGCGCATTGCTTTGACAATACCAACGCCGTCATAGTCGCCAGGAAGCATACGATCGATAATGGCAACATCGTAGGGCTCAGTCGTGGCCATTGCGTAGCCTTCGTCACCATCATAGGCAACGTCAACAGCGTACGTTTCTTGCTCGAGCGCTTTAGCGAGTGCGCGAGCAATTTTATGTTCGTCTTCTACGACTAGTATTCTCATATAGATAGTATATCGTAAAAAAGCTTAAAGTGTGCTGAGATTAAGCTAATGGAGCCGCAGCGTACTGTTTACTCCAGCGCTCCATGTCGTGAAGAATTGGGGTAAGGGCGCGACCTTTCTCAGTAAGACGGTACTCGCAGCGACTTTTATGCGGAGCGGTTTGCTTTTCAATAATACCCTCCTGCTCGAGTGCATCAAGGCGCGCTGACAGCGTTCGTGGGTTAATACCTTCGACTAAATCTTGTATTTGGCAAAACCGTACCGAACCTTCGTTCACGAAAAAACGAAGAAGCTGTGGCGTCCATTTATCGCCAAGAATTCGCGTTGCTGCCTTGACGCAGCCAATAGATTCGTCTGCCATAGTAGTACTTACTATACAATATCTAGCGTTACTTTATCAAGGCGCTGCGATTTGAGGAACGAATATGACTCGTATTGTAATCCCAGGAGGCGTCAGTCTTTTTGTGCGGATTAAAAATATACTGCGGGTCAAATAGCTCTTTCACCTGCTTAAAGAGCCCGTACATTTCTTGTCCGAAGATCGCGGGCAACCACGGGCCACGTACCATCCCGTCGTTATGCTCACCCGCCATGGTGCCGCCGTACTTTAATACCACCGGAATGAGCTCGCGCATGATAGGCTCGAGCTTTGCCTGGTCTTTGGTGCCAGTGATATCCATGAGGGGAATAAGGTGAAAGTTACCGTCACCAAAATGCCCTTGAATTGTGACCGGCAATTTGTACTTACGAATTATCCTGCGCAACTCTGGAATGAACCGGGTTACATGACGTGGCTGCACGGTCATATCATCAATGAACGGCGAAGCATACTTACCTTTCACCTGATTATTCAGCAACGCTAATGCTGAACGGCGGATCTGCCAGAATGGAGCACTTGAACGAGCGTCCCCTTCAATATCCATCTTGATCTTATATTTGGCGAGTTCTTCGTAGAGCGCGGCAATTTTTGAATTTACTTCGGCCTGCGAAGCGCCATCAAATTCAACCATTAATAAAATGTTTGGAAGGTGGCCTTTAAATTTTGCCACCTCTTTAAGTAGGTGCGCTTGTTGGCGAAGGAATTCTTTAGTGCCGAGTTGCTTGCGAAACGTATTAAAATAACGAATACCCAAGTTGAAGGTGATATCGTCAAAGCCTTCAAACGTCGCTGGGGTATGACGCAACACCGTTTCGATAACAGGGCCGAGCAGCTTAATGGATGGAAGGTAGGCTAAGAGCAGGCCACTATGGGTCGCCTTTGGTACGGTTTCAATAGTTATATCTGTAATGACACCTAAGGTCCCCTGACTTCCTACGAAGAGCTGTGTTAAATCAAACACACCTGTTTGGCGATCCCATACTGACCAAAGGTTATATCCCATCGAATTTTTGTTCACTTTCGGTCGGGCATCTTTAATGAGGTCGTAGTGAGCTTCAATCAGCGCAAAGAGTGCGGCATACAGTCTTCCCTCAAAGCTGTCTTCGGCCATCTTTACATCGAGCTGCTTTTTGGTGAGCGGCCGAATGGTATATTCGTTACCATCCGCCAAAACGACGTTGAGTGAGCGAACCCAGCGATCGGCATTGCCATACCGTAGTGATTGTTCTCCACCCGAATTATTACCGACGATTCCGCCAATCGTACAATAAGCCCGGCTGGCGGGCGTTGATCCAATTTGCTGCTGCGCCTTAAAAAGTATTGGGTCGATATCACGGATATACGTGCCCGGCTGGACTTTGAGAAGGTTTCCTTCAAAAGAGTGAATGTTTGAAAAGTGTGCAGTCATATCGAGCACAACGGATGACCCAATCGCCGCCCCGGACATATCCGTACCGGCACTTCGTGGCGTAATGGCGAGGGTGGGATGCGTCGACTTATAGTGTGAGACCGTCTTAACAATGGCTTGAACGTCGTTACTATGCTTCGGGCGGATGACAACATCCGGAAGCAGTTCGTAAATACTGGCGTCATGTTGTACTTGTTTTCGGTCGGCAATAGCTGTAGAAAGTTCACCCGCAAGCATGTGCTTCAGTTTTTGTAGTACCTCTTCCATATCTTTCTACTATAGCTGGAGCATAAGGGTTTTGTCGAGCGTCTCCTAGATAATGCAGGGAAAGGGGTGTATACTTACCACCATGAAGACTAAAATTGATATAGATACACGTACGTTCGTCCGTTTTTGGCTGGTTATTTTTGGTATCGTGTTGCTTGCAGCACTGCTCTATAAAGCACAGCTCGCCTTAATTATTTTGGGAGTTTCCTTCTTCCTGGCGTTAGCATTAAATCGACCGGTTTCAGCAATTGCACGGAAGCTGCCGGGGCGAAGCCGTGTTGGTGCAACTGCGCTTGCGTACGTCGCGGTGATGACAATACTGATTGCAATCATCGTGCTGGTCATTCCACCAATTGTGCAGCAAACGGCGAAGCTGGCTCAAAGCATTCCTGCAGCGATTGAGACCGCGAGTGGGCCATGGCAAGGGTTCCGATCATTCATCGATGAGTACAAATTACAACCGCAGCTTGATTCAGCACTGAGTTCTATTCAACAAAGTGCGCAAACATGGGCAGGTAATGTTGGCCAGAGTGTCATAGCGGGCATCGGTTCATTCTTCTCATTCATCGCTGCGTTTATTTTGGTGCTCGTACTCACCTTCCTCATGCTGATTGAAGGGCCTGAGTGGATGAAGCGCATTTGGCGTCTCTACAAAGACGAAGAAAAGATGAAAAAACACCGCCGTGTAGCCAGCCAAATGTATACAGTAGTGAGTGGCTACGTCACTGGTCAATTGACGGTGTCGGCAATCGGGGCAACCTGCGCTGGCCTATTCGTATTCGCGCTTACTTTCTTTTTCCCAACGATCGATCCAGGCCTCGCGATGCCAACTGCCGCTATCACTTTCTTGTTCTCACTCATTCCAATGTTTGGTGCGACCATTGGTGGTGTCCTCATTGCCCTTCTGTTGGCCTTCAATAGCCTTCCAGCGGCGATAATTTATGCACTCTTCTTCGTGCTCTACCAACAAATCGAGAACAACTTTATTTCACCAAATATCCAAGCAAAGCGTATTAACCTGTCCGCGTTGATGGTATTAGCTGCCGTAACGCTCGGTTTGTATATGTTTGGTGTGGTAGGCGGTATAATTGCTATCCCTATCGCTGGGAGTATTCGTGTACTCGTAGAAGAGTTCCTTGAACACCGACGTGAGGAGGCTGACGATACTGACGGCAATCCAAAAGTTCGGCTTGCGTCGGCAAAGAAAAAGAGCTAACGGGTATATTCCCAAATCGGCCCTGAGGGGGTGTCGCGCACAGCGATACCCTCTTTTTCAAGTTCGTCACGAAGCTCATCGGAACGCTGGTACTCTTTTGCTTCTCGGGCGCGGGTACGCTCGATAATACGACGCTTTTGTTCATCGGTGATATCAGGGCTGGTACCGAGTAGATTCAGCCCGAATAGCTCGTCAAGCGTTTCGAGGAACGCCACGAAGGCATGGTCATGGAGTGTATCAACGCGCTGCGCTAAGACGGTATCGAAAGCCGACTCCACCAGTGCCATAGCGGCAGGTGTGTTGATATCATCTGAAAGCGCCTCAATTACTGCTTGCTGGGCAGCATAAAGAGACACGGTGTCATTTGTCTCGTTGTGAGTGTCGGGTGTCAAGGTGTCGTGTGATTGATGACGAAGCGCAGCCACATTACGCCAGTGCAGGCGACGATTGCGAGCTGCGTCGAGGTTTTCAAATGTAAAGTTTCCTTCCGTGCGGTAATGGCTTTGGAGGATAAACATCCGAAGGTCAAGCGGGCTATACCCCTTATCTACTATATCTTGGAGTGTGTACCCATTACCGAGTGATTTACTAATTTTAGTACCGTTCACTTTCAGGTGGTTATTATGGAGCCAATAATTGGCGAACTGCATCCCAGTGGCTGCTTCAGACTGGGCAATCTCATTGGTATGGTGGACAGGAATGTGGTCGATACCCCCAGTATGAATATCGATCGTGTCGCCGAGCAGATTCATGGCCATTGCTGAACACTCGAGGTGCCAGCCAGGAAAGCCCATGAGTGTTGAGCCATCATCAGTGAGGTCGCTCGGTGTTTCCCATTCCATGTCACGCGCTTCGCCAATAGGAGTGAACTTCCAGAGTGCGAAGTCACTCGGATTGCGCTTTTCGGGGTTAAACTCAACTCGGGCGCCTGCTTTTTGAGCGTCAAGATCCAAGCCAGCGAAGTCACCATAAGTTGGAAAACGGGAGGTGTCAAAATAAATACCGTCGGTAATTTGGTAGGTGTATCCCTTCTCCTTCAGCTCGCGCACTAATCCAAGTTGTTGCTTGATATATTGGGTCGCATGAGGGAGGTGGGTTGGCGGAATAAGGTTGAGAGAGGTCATGCCATGAAGAAAATCTTCAGTAAAGAATTCGGCGACTTCCCAGGCCGTTTTACCCTCTCGTTTGGCGCCTTTTTCGAGTTTGTCCTCACCGTCGTCGGCATCGCTTACCAGGTGTCCAACGTCGGTAATATTCATGACACGCGTCACGTCGTAGCCTTGCGCCGTCAGGAGCCTCACAAGCGTATCCCAATACACATAGGCTGTCCAGTTTCCGACCGTCAGGTAATCATAGACCGTTGGGCCACAGGTATAGAGGCTTACCTTCCCGTCGCTCAAGGGTTGAAACGCATCAACCTTTTTCGTTAGTTGGTTATGAAATTGAAGACTCATAGTCAGTGATCGCCTTGTCTGTTGCGGTTATCAGTTCTGTAAGAATTGTATCGTATGATTCGAAGACTTTAAACCCAGCTGCGTAGGCGTGGCCGCCACCACCAAAGTAGCCAGCTACGGCTTCGGCAATCGGCGCATTCACGCGAATTTTTCCTGTTGCTTTGCCATCAGGGTAGGTTTTGAGTGCCACGGCTACCTCGACCCCTTCCACCATACGCATTTCTTCCAGTACTAGTACACTTGGGTTGTAGCGATCGCTATATTGCTGAATATCTTCCCAAGGAATATGCACGGTCGCCAGTTTGCCATCAAGATGGTATTCAATTCGTTCAATCAGCTTACCTTTATATTCAAGTATGTCTGCTGGCTTCTTCATGTACTCGCGGCGACGGTTTTCAATTTCGGCTGGGTTTGCCCCTAGCGCAACAAGACTTGCCGCCACCTGATAGCTCTCCGGTGTTGTCGATGGTGTGGTAAGGCCGAGGCTGTCAGCCTGTATGGAAATAAACATGCTCTCAGCTGCATCGGGAGTGATAGTCCAGCCCGCTTCGTGCGCCAGGTGAAAGAGCACCTCGCTGGTAGCGACGGCTTGTGGATCAATGGCAGTTAGGGTATCGAACGGCAGGTCACCTACCGTGGTGTGGTGGTCAAGAATAACGACCGGGTGGGTTTCTAGGAAATGACGCACTCCTGGCTGGGCCAGCGCCTGTTGAATAAGTGCCTCAGCCTGCGTATCGACAATAATGGCCACTTCCCTATCGGTTGGCCACTCTTTCTCTACCCGATCCCAGCCCTTGATGTAATGCATGTATTTTGGAATATCAATGGCGCAGTACAGCGTCACGTCCTTGCCGGCTTCGCTCAGAAGCGCTTCAAGTGCTAACGAGCTGCCGAGGCTATCGCCATCAGGGTTCTCGGCTTGGATAATAACGAATTTTTGGGCTTCGGTGAGTACGGGGAGGATTTGGTCAAACATTATATTCTATTTTAGCATACACGACGACTTCGCTTCTGATCATTATATGGTATAATATGCAAACGCTCTTACAGAATTTAGGAAAGTTGGAATACCAATGTTTGATTGGAGTTCTCCGCGACAGCGGAAGAAGAATGCAATCGATTACTTCATCGCATGCGCGATTGCATGGTGGGTATTGCTGTATTGGCCATCATGGCTCGGTCTGCACGATGTCATGGTATGTGTTGCCTTCACATTTTTGGCAACGGGAATCGTGTCATTACTGGCGGTTTCCTATGACGTACCGTACATCAGGCTCGGTGATGCGACACTAGGGTCTGCAAAGCGTCTTGCGGGCATCCATGCTGAACAGGCGCCTGCAAACCAAACAAAAGGAGAGAAGCTCTATAGTGGTGCGTACATCGAAGTGACGTACGTAGTCAGCCCCAAAGTACCTTCGTGCTGGATGGTGTTGTTCTCTGAACCGGGTCGCCAACCACTTGACTACTTCCAGTTCTACGAGAACGGTACTGTGCGCTGGCAAGAGGCTTCTCTAGAAACCCCACTTAATGAATCAAGATGGCAGCATGCAGGGCTTATCCGCTTAAAATGGCTGAGCATCATGATGCAGCGCTATGGAACAATTCCTAAGGAGGTGACGCGCCGAGCATATTAAAAGGCGCACATCTAAGAGTCCACAACACGCCGCCCGAGAGCGTCCAATCTCGGGCAATAGCCAGTCGCCTCAAGCTTGTTTGAGTCCAATGTCTATTGATTATTATGCATAAGTGTGATATAATATATATCACTCGTACCCAATTGCGGCCGAATGGCCGCTCTCAACAGAGAGAGGAGTGCGAGATGCACTTCCGTCCTTTTTTCATGGTCACACTCTGCATCCTGATCATTATCGTTCCGGCGCTGTTGGTTCAGGGCGTCTTCACGGAGTCCATAGCCGTTATCGGTTGGTTCCCATGGAGCTTCGCCGTTCTGGTTGCCACGGTCTACGGACTCATGGGATTCAGGGTCTACAAGCTCTTCAGTCTGAGCGAACACCTCTACCACGCCAAGCGTCACAACACCTTCGTCGCGCATGGCGGTGAGTTCGTTCGCTTGCGTCACATCGACGCGTGGAACTACACGCTGGAGTACTCCCAGGTATCCAACGGACCGATCCTGGCACGATACAATTTCTCACGAAACCACGTGGCCATCGACCCCTCGAACGCGAGGCTGAGCCTCAGAGACCTCAAGCGACTTCTCGAAGCACTGAAGAAGATTAACTCCGCAGCCGTGAAGGTCTGAAGTGCACCCGCCCCGTCCCAAACCAGCAATGGTCAGGGACGGGGCGTTCTTCATTTCTAGAGGGTTCGTCGGCCTTCGAGGGCGTGGCTGAGGGTAATTTGGTCGGCGTATTCGAGGTCAACGCCAACTGGAATACCTCGAGCGAGCCGGCTCATCTTCACCTGTATACCTGCATCTTGAATATGGCGCTGTAAGAAGAGGGCCGTTGACTCGCCTTCCACGCTGGCATTCGTTGCAATAATCAATTCTTCAACCGCATCGTCTTGAAGGCGTCGTACCAGTTCGGGGATGTGGAGCTGTTCAGGGCCAATGCCGTCAATTGGGCTCATGGCACCACCAAGCACGTGATACGTTCCCTTAAACTGCCCCGTACGCTCTAGAGCGACGATATCGAGTGGCTCCTCTACTACTGCAACCAGCGTTTTATCACGAGATGGATCGGCGTACAGCGGCGACACTTCCTCATCGGCATCAATCAATGCAAATGTGACCGGGCAGGTTTTCACGAGCGCGTGGACGTCGTGGATCGCCGTTGCCAGCGAGTCGTTAATTCGCTGATTGGCACGCAGTAAATAATACGCATAGCGTTCAGCGGTGCGCTGCCCGACGCCTGGAAGGTGTCCAAGCTCGTCAATCAATTTCTCTAATGCCAGGGGCAAAAGGCGTGCCATAGATGCGGTAGGTCCAACTACAAACCGAGGTTGCCGAGGCCACCCATCAGCGGCTTCATTTTCTCAGCAGCCACTTCTTGCGCTTTAGCAAGACCGTCGCGAATAGCAATTTCAAGCCAGTGCTCAAGTTCAGCAATATCGCTGGTGTCAACGCGCTCTGGGTCGATAGTGATTTTCTTTACTTTTAGTTCACCGGTTACTTGCACAATGACAGCGCCTTCACCAGCTTCTACCTCGATGATCTCTTTTTTTAGATCGCTCTGCGCTTTACGCAGTTTGTTCAACATTTTCATTTGGTCAAATGCCATACTACATCCTCCGACAGTTTCTTCAGTTAGATTCAGTATACACTACTGGTCAGCTCTTTGGTAGATGTAGAAGCGGTTTGCATCAGTGGTGCGAGCACTGGTAATGATCTTTTGAATGCTATACCCACTCTCGTCTAAACTTGTCTGCGCTTTGCGAGTGACGGTTACCTGCGCCGCGGTTGGCTGTGTTACAACCTCATAGCGCGCACCATTCGCTTGAGCGACTGCAGCATAAAACGCTTGTTCATCTTCACTAACTACTAGCTGCTGCGTATTATCAGGCAAGAGACGAAGATCGTTTGAGAACAATGTAGCCAACGACGGGCTGTAATGATAGCCGTAACTGTAGCGCGCTAACCCGGTAACAATCAGGGTACTTACAAGTATGACGATTGGGATCAGTCCGACAACTCGTGCGTAGGGATTCAGTGGAAACAACCGATACCAATAACTAATAAGACTGGTGAGGCCGGCCGCTAGCATCAGCATTGAAGGGACGAACGTCACGCTGGTAAAAATCGGATTGAGAATAAGCACTGGTGCGAGACATATGATCCAAATTATGACCAGGTAGCTCCGCGTCGTATCTCGAGTTCGGAGCAATCGGATGAGGCCGATGGTTATAAGCAGTGCTGATGCTAACCCAAATACCGGTGTGGCTGTTGTGGTAAAGCTTGGGTTCCAAAATACAAAGTACTGTTGCAAAACCGTCAGAACGTTACTGCTAAGATCTGGTGGCCAGTTTGCTGCCGTCGGTATACCGACAAGTCGAACTGCCAGTTCAGGGTTAAGGACACTCAAATAGATTAATGGCGCAACTGTAAGTGCGAACACAAGACTCACTATTACCATACGGCCACGTCGTAATCGACGTACCGTTGCGCGCAGATGCGGATGAAGTGTGATTGCGAGGAGTATAGCAATTAGTGGATAGATACTGAGCGGCGTATACAGGCTTAGTCCTGCGGACAGTGCAAAAAGAATTTTCCAAAGAAGCCGAGCTTTCTTAACGCGTGTTACCTGTGTACCGAGCAGTAACAGTACAATTGGCCAGAAAATGTAGAGAATACTTGGCGTACCAGATTGTGCAATAAAAAGGAATTGGCCGGTAGAAATAGCAATCAAGGAAGCCAGCACTGCAATGTTCGGTTTAAACCACCGTCGCAGTAGTAATATAAGCCCGACCGCTGAGAGTAAGCCAATAATCAGTGAAGGCAGCTTAACGGTAAGAATCGAGGCACCGAATAGAGAGAATATTCCTGCTTGCAGTGCATAGTACGGCAGGTTGGTAATAGCGAGTGTGTTAATATCTTGTATATTTAACGCCGCGCTGCGAACTACCGAGGTCATCTCTGATTCCGAAATACCCCCAGGGAGGTATAAGCCTGCAAAAAGCAGTGCTCCAGCGAGCAAAAGTCCTACAACGGAATAGCCAATGACATAACGCCATCGGTACAGAAAATAGTTTGAAAAGTCACGACTAGCCATAAATGTCTTTCACTTATTGTAGCATGAATGCAGGCTATTCGTGGTGCTTATCAAGCGACATAAAGCGGAGCCGCTCAGGGTGGAAGTAGAGCTCGATGCGCCCAACTGGACCGTTACGGTGTTTCGCGATGATGAGGTCGGTGATATTCTCGCGTTCGGTATCGGGGTTGTAATAGGCTTCTCGGTAAATGAACATAACGATATCGGCATCTTGCTCAATTGAACCAGATTCACGCAGGTCGGCCAGTTGTGGAATTTGTGGTGAGCGGGTTTCAACGGTACGAGATAACTGACTCAGCGCAATAACAGGTACGTCGAGCTCGCGGGCGAGCAGCTTCAGCCCACGTGAGATTTCGCTCACCTCTTGCACACGGTTGCCATCATGTCGACCGCTTCCCTGCATCAATTGGAGGTAGTCGATAATGATGAGGCCGAGTGGCTGCTCGTGGGCGGCACGACGAGCTTTTGTGCGCATTTCCAGTACGCTGAGGCCTGGGGTGTCATCGATATAAATTGGTGCTTCTGCCATTTCGCCCATTGCCTCTGACAGCTTACCGAAATCATCATCACTGAGGTTACCGGTACGAATGTTCCAAGAGTCCACTCCTGAGGCGTCGGCGAGCATACGGTCGACGAGCTGTTCCTTACTCATCTCGAGGCTAAAGAACAAGACGGGCTGCTTCGCGATGGTCGCGACGTTATACATAAGGTTGGTCACCAGTGTCGTTTTACCCATAGCCGGACGCGCCGCCAGGATTATAAGGTCACTACGCTGCAGTCCAGCTGTCATGTTGTCGAGGTCGCGGTAACCAGTACGAACGCCACGCAGGCTCCCCTTGTTACGATGGAGCTCTTCAATACGGTCGAAACTTTCGGTCAAAATACTCTCAAGACTAACGAGGTCTTGTTTGAGCGATTGGTCGCTGACCGCAAATAGCTCGGCCTCAGCTTGCTGAAGCAACTCTTGGGTTGAGGTTGCTTCGTCATACCCTAGTTCAGAAATGTCTCCACTGGCTTTAATAAGGCGGCGACGAACCGCCTTTTGGGCGACAATTTCGGCGTAGGATTCGGCATGAGCCGCCGTTGGCACATAATTGGTAAGCTCAGTGAGGTAGGCTGAGCCGCCAATCTCGTCGAGTTCACTTTTTCGCTTGAGTTCATCAGTTAAAGTAAGTAGGTCAACCGGTTTGTTTTTTTCGTACAGGCGCATGATGGCGTCAAAAATAATGCCATGCCGCTTGTCGTAGAAGTCTCGAGGCTTCACATGTTCAGAGATATCGGCCAGTGTTTCTTCGTCAATCAAAATAGCACCGAGTAAACTCATTTCGGCATCAACGTTTTGTGGGGGCACTTTGCCGGCTGCTACGGATTTGTCCGCCATGGTCTCCTTCTCCTTGGTTGCGTCAGATGCAGCCCTAGGCTGCGTCGGCGGCGACAACTGTTCCTCCGCCCATGATATCAGCAATTGCCTGTGCTTGGCTATCTTTTAGTGGTGCTCGTTCTGCAACTGTCTCGATTGAGAGTGACGCTGCGCCGATTGCTTGCAACGAATCATATAAATGAACACTGTACTTTGCATCATCAAGTTTCTTCTTGTAAAACGCGTTCTGGGTAAATAAGGTAAGCACCTCTTTCTCAACAGCAAACCCGCATTTTGCGAGCACGCTATGGAGTGCTATGTAGTGTTCTTTGGTGTGAGCAAGGAGCGCTTCCCATTGAAATTCGGCGGTCGCTTTTGAAATTTTCTTAGGACGTGGCGCGGCGGTAATGATTGTATCGGTAAGCGGCTCCGGTTCAGCTGGATGCGCTTCAGTGGCTTTCGCCTCAAGCTCCTCGATGGTGGCCGATACTTCGAGCACCGGAGTGGCAAGCGCCACGCTCTTAGGCTTGTGCTCATAGGCGGCGGTACCAAGTACACTGAGGAGCTTCATACTTGGTTGAGTAGATTTTGGCACATCAAGTAAGGCGTCGAGTAGTCCAAGCCACTGCGGTTTTTCAACAACCCGGGAGCGCAGTGCGGCGGTGAGCTGTTCGTTTATAACAATCGGGCTCATGCCATCAGCTTCGATGCGTGTAAGGAGCATCGCAAGTGCGGGAACATCATGCTTCTCGACTGCCTCAAGCAACGATTCGATTATTTCACTCGGTGCCAGCCCGAGCGCGGTTTCAATGAGCGCGGCAGTAATCTCTTCACCCTCATCAACTAAGCTCGAAAGTTGATCGAGTAAACTAATGCTGTCACGGAAACTTCCATCACCGCGACTGGCTATAAGCGCAAGTGCATCATCGCTCACTTTGATATGCTCGGCTTTGGCAATTGTTTTTAAATGCTCGATGGCGTCGCTTGGCTGAATGGCGCGAAAGCCAAAGCGCTGCGTGCGGCTCACAATGGTGGCTGGCAATTTTTCTACGTCCGTTGTAGCGAGAATAAACACGACATGGGCTGGGGGCTCTTCAAGCGTTTTAAGAAGCGCATTGAAGGCGGGCTTTGAGAGCATGTGAACTTCATCAATAATATATACTTTTTTTGCCGCGCTCACAGGGGCAATTTGGACTTTTTCGCGAAGGTCGCGTACATCTTCAACGCCGTTGTTACTGGCAGCATCGATCTCGATAATGTCCAGGTGCTGATGATCTTCATCGTAGGGCAGCTGGTTTATCTCATGGGCAAGAATACGAGCGATCGATGTTTTTCCAACGCCTCGAGGGCCGGTAAAGAGGTAGGCATGTGCAATCTTGTTCGCTTTCAATGCGCGTGAGAGTATG
>JBIIRX010000073.1:0-2780 GCA_044341315.1 Saccharimonadales bacterium (SeqCode) | reverse complement strand
CTGAGGGTGGTGCAATTTTTTCCACAACCGCATCGAGTACATCGGTAACGCCCATGCCGGTTTTTGCACTAATCTTAATAATGTCGTCTTCAGAACAACCTAATAAATTAATTACTTCAGCACTTACTTTGGCAACATCAGCAGCCGGTAAATCAATCTTATTCAACACTGGAATAATTTTTAGGTCGGCGGCCATTGCAAGATATACGTTTGCAAGCGTTTGGGCCTGGATTCCTTGTGAGGCATCGACAACTAAGATAGCACCTTCACAGGCTTGAAGACTCCGCGAAACCTCATAACTAAAGTCCACATGACCCGGTGTATCAATCAAGTTGAGTTCATGATCTTTATACTGCATACGCACTGGCGCGAGTTTAATCGTGATACCTTTCTCTCGCTCAAGCTCCATGCTATCAAGAAGCTGCGATTTCATATCGCGTTTTTGGACAGTTCCCGTGAGTTCGAGCATACGGTCAGCTAGTGTCGACTTGCCATGGTCGATATGGGCAATAATACAAAAATTTCGGATAGCGTCTTGGGTCATGATTTTATTCTAGGCTTTTTAAATAATATTTTCTGTACGCGGGTAAGAATTGGATTGGCTTCTTCGATCTTGAAGATACGACATATTATTATATACGCAATCGCGCTCACTCCAACAATGAAAGAGAATTTGACGAATGCCGATATAAACACATCCTCGGCTCCCAGTGGCATGCGCGCCACCAAAATATAGGTTATGATCGCTAGCAAACCAGTTGCACTCAACATACGCCCTACCGCTTGAATGAACGTTTTATCAAACAGCCCTTCGATACGACGCGACATAATTACAAATAGTATAGCGACCTCAACCGCCGAAACGAGCACCGCGGCAAGTGCAAGCCCATACACTTCAAGCCGAAGCCCCATTGAGAACCAGATTGCCAGGGCAATGTTGAGGCTAATAGTGAACAGCGAAATGTATAAAGGCGTTTTTGTATCTTGGCGAGCATAAAAACTACGAGCCGATATGAAGTAGACCGATCGAAATAGAATTGCGGCAGCCAGTACCCCAAAAATACCCGCCCAAAGCGCATCACCACCTGGTTTAATAAAGTGGATTAAATACCCACGTCCGAAATAGGCAACAACAGTAACGGGGAGTGCAATCCAAATAATAACGCGAAGCACCGCCTGGAGCTCTTTTTTAAACAAGTCTGGACGGCCCTGACCTATGCGCTCGGTCATTTTCGGAAACGCTGCCGTACTAATAGCAACGCCGATGAGGTTGATTGGTACAAATGACAGCATCGTCGCCTGCTGATAGGCACGTACACTTCCTTCAGCTAACCGTGAGGCGAGATTTGTTTCTACAATTCCATTCACATAGTCAATTCCTTGATCGAGCGAACGTGGCGGAAGCAGTCGCAACACTTGATGCAACCCTTTATTCTTCCAATAGATTTTGAACCGATAGTCAAAGCCCATACCATATAAGCCTAGTCCACTAACGACAAGCTGCATAATTGAGCCGAGCACCACGCCAAGCGCCACGCCCATAATACCGCCCTCGAATAGCTGCCATCCAAATATCGAAATACCATGCGTAAAGAACACTGCGCCGATAATAATACCGATGTTATAGAGCACTGGTGCGAGCGCGAAGAAAGTAAACCTCCCCACCGCTTGTTGCATACTTGCGAGCACGGTTGCAACAGCAAACAGGAACGGATTAATTGCTATTACCCGCATCATACTGACTGCGAGCGCCTGCCCTGATTCAGGAAGCCCCGGACCAACGACATACTTCACCAGCGGATCTGCAAAGATAATAATAAGCACGCTAACAAGTAACGTCACGATGGCTAGAAGGTTGAGTAAACTAGTTGATAATTCCCAGGCAGACTTTTTATTGCCCGTCGCCAGACGCTGATTAAAGACAGGAATAAAAGTAACACTGAGTGCCCCAGATACTAAAATGAAAAACATAAAGTCCGGAATAGTGAAAGCCACCGTATAGGCATCGAGCCCCATCACGTAGGTATCGGCATACATACCGTTGAGAAGACGTTCTCGAATGAGCCCGAGTACACTACCCAACAGTGACGCACCAGCAAGCAAAGTCGCCGCTAGCTTGAGCGGCAACTTTTTATTTGCTTTCGAGATCGTCGCGCGAAAATTAATCATGGAAGCGCCTTCACGCCGAGCCTACTAGTAGAGCGCGGCCTCCTTAGGCAGTGTCGCGTCTTTCAGTAGCTCAGCAACACGATCTTCCTCGATTGTCTCTTCTTTAATAAGTGCCTCTGCGAGCGCATCAAGGCTTTTGCGGTTTGCGCTAATCACCGCTTGCGCACGAGCAGCGGCTTCTTTAATGAGCTTGGCTACTTCTTGGTCAATTTCACGGGCAGTATCGTCACTGTATGGACGCTCGTGGGTAATTTTATCGAACACCATACCACCATTATCTTCGTGGAAGACTTGATCACGCAAACTCGTACCCATTCCTTGCTCAATTACCATGTCACGTGCAATTTCAGTAGCTTTGCGAAGGTCAGACCCTGCGCCAGTAGTAACGCGATCATCACCATAAATAATTTTTTCGGCAATACGACCACCAAGGGCGCGCGCCAGAATATCTTTAAATTCAATTACGCTGGTGTAGCTGCGATCTTCCGGTGGCAAGAACCAAGTGACACCACCTGTACCACCACGCGGAATGATAGTTACCTTGTGTACCGGGTCACTGTCTGGAAGAACATGTCCGACAATCGCGTGACCCGCTTCGTGGTAGGCCGTCA
>JBIIRX010000024.1:0-12900 GCA_044341315.1 Saccharimonadales bacterium (SeqCode) | reverse complement strand
ACCGTGCCAACAGGCAAGGCGAGCTCGTCGTGAATAACAAGCACATCGCTGGCTGGGGTGAGTTTATAAAAGTCGACGAGCTTTCGCGCCACTAAGCCGGTTTCGTTATAAAAGCTAAGGGGTTTTGCAAGCAGCGCCGTTTCGCCATCGATAGATAGTTTGCAAAGCTCTGCTCCAATTTTCGTATCAGTCTTCCAGCTGCCGCTATTCGCATCGGCAAGCGCGTCAAGTACTATAAACCCAACATTGTGTCGAGTGAGGACATACTGGCTGCCAGGGTTGCCTTGGGCGAAGATAAGTTTCATATCAGTACTATACCCTACTCTGAGCATATTGAAAATACTAGACAAATATGCTATAATAGTATTATAAATGCTTTCTCGCTATTCATTGCTTGAGGGGCGTTTGTACCTCAAGCCATATACATTGGAGTCATATGAACGTTTTGTCTGTCAACATCATTGTGGTGGCACTGGTCATCGGAATCGTGCTGAGCGCTTTGGTGATTGACATTGTCGTGTTCTCGCTGCCGACAATCAAGCTGTGCGAACGGAAGTTCGGTATGGAGACGCGTCAGCACGT
This sequence comes from Saccharimonadales bacterium (SeqCode), assembly GCA_044341315.1. Lineage (GTDB taxonomy): Bacteria > Patescibacteriota > Saccharimonadia > Saccharimonadales > Saccharimonadaceae > Microsaccharimonas. The sequence continues at coordinate 12,318 of JBIIRX010000024.1, read as the reverse complement.
CTACCAGATGATTTGGGTGACCGTCATCGTGACGATCTTCCTGGCCGGGGTTGCGTTGGCGCCCCTCGTCTTCGAAGTGCGCATCGAATCAGTTCGGTGGTTTTTGATGGGACTTTCTTGCGCTTTGGCAGCGCTCTATCTCGTCGGAATCATCACCGCGGGTAAGAAGGCCTACCGCCGGGCGCTCGAGTCGATGCGCACCTACTCCTACAGCCACATCTGCGCTCCGTACAAGCGCTCTTCCAGCCCGTTCAGCTGAGAAGACTGCACAGGTATTGCTTGAGGAACCCCGCTCTCATCACGAGAGCGGGGTTTCGCTTTATTCAGATTCTTTGGCTGGCTTATCAGCCTGAGCTGCTGCCTTTTCACGGTTTGCTTTAATCTGCTTTTCGTCGCGGAAGCTAAATTTAATGGCCGTACCGGTATAGTCGAACGTTTCTCGCATGACGCGCTCGAGGTGGCGTTTGTAACTCCAGTGTAGGAACTTTAGGTTTGAGCCGTAAATCACGAACCATGGTGGTGATACGTCTGTCTGTACCATATAGCGCAAGCGTGGGTGGGTATTCTTCAGCCCGGCTGGTGGGTGGTTTGCAATAGTCTTTTGGAGGAGATCGTTGAGCTTACGAGTCTTGAGTTCTTGGTGGCGCCGTTCGTCTATCTCCAGAATAAGGTCGAAAAGTTTCGAGACGTTCTGGCCCGTTACTGAACTGGTAAAAATAAGCGGTGCCCACGGCACAAAGTCGAAGGTACGCGAAATACGTGGAGCCAGCGCATCACGAGTAAAGGCGTCTCTATTCATGACACTATCCCATTTACTGACCACCATCACCAGACCCTTACCTGCTTCGTCGATAATGCCCGCCAGACGTTGGTCAAGCTGGGTGTTAAGCTCGTTCACATCCATGAGGAGTAAACATATGTCACTCTCTTCAATTGCTTGTAGGGTTCGGAGTACGCTGAACTTTTCGATCCCCACTTCTTGCTTACCTTGGCGGCGGACACCGGCGGTATCAAGGAGTTCAATGTACTCGCCTTTGTACTTCACGCGAACCCGGTTGACATCGCGGGTGGTACCGGCGATGTTGGCTACAAGGGCTTGTTGCTTACCCGCCAGAGTGTTGAAAAGGTTGCTTTTACCGACGTTAGGACGCCCAATAAGGGAAACACGAATGACATCATCGATTTCCTGTTCGGTTTTGGCTGGTAGAAGTTCAGTGAGGCGGTTGAGCGCTTCTTCTATCCCCTGACTGTGTTCGGCACTCGTCCTGATAATATCTTTAATACCAAGTCGGCGGAATTCATCGACGGGGAGGTTGCCTGCAAGGTCAACTTTATTCGTCAACAGAATAACCGGCTTTTTGCTTTTCAGGGCTTTTTTGGCTAAAATGCGATCTTCATCGCTCACGTATTCTGTACTATCGACGACTACTAGGATGGCATCGGCGGCATCGGCGGCTTCAGTAATTTGCTCTTGAATCGAGGCTTCGAACTCATCATTCGGGTCTTTAAGACCAGCAGTGTCAACCAGCCAAAACTGGTGCTCGTCGTACTTCACCTTGCCAAGCACATTGTCGCGGGTGGTTCCCGCCTCTTTGGCCACAATTGCCTGACGGGCTTTAACAAAGCGATTGAAAAGCGAACTTTTGCCCGCATTCGCGCGCCCAATAATTGCAACAGTAGGAAGTTTTGTGGCCATAACAGAGGTAATTGTAGCATAGTTTGTGGGTTTTGGCGAGCATGAGCAGAATGCGATCTGAGGTTATTTTTCGATGGATGTAAACGTACCTGGTTTGAGAGTATCCAAACTGTACTTTCCGAAAGAAGCTCGATGTAACCGCTCCACGGTATACCCGAGCGCCAAAAACGTTCGTCGTATTTGTCGATTACGCCCCTCGTGCATCGTGACGATCCAGCTTTTACGATCATCGCTCGCCCTCTCGAGGCTAAGTTTGCTCGGCCCATCTTCAAGTTGAACGCCATAGTCACTGATCATCTGCTGATGCAGTGGCGCTAACGACGCATTAAGGGCCACCTCGTAGGTTTTCACTTTATAAAACTTAGGATGGGTCATCTCAAAGGCAAAATCGCCGTCATCAGTGAGGAGGAGCAGCCCAGAACTATCTTTATCAAGCCGTCCGACCGGTTTAAGGGAATGATATTGTTTTGGAATTAAATCGTATAAGGTTGGGTTGTCGCCCTGTTGCTTTCGTGACGATACGTAGCCGATTGGTTTATGAAGTGCGAGGTACGTGTAGTGCTGTTTCTGGGCAACGGGGTTCCCTTTTACAGTTACCCTATCATTCTCGTCAACCCTACTCCCAAGTGTGGCAACTGTATCGTTTACCTGTACGGCTGATTGCGCGATAAGGTCATCAGCCTCGCGCCGAGAGAGGCCGAGGTGAAATGCAAGATATTTATTTAATCGTTCAGACACTATAGCTATAGTATAGCAAGCTACGCGCTTGGTGGCGCTGGGGGTGTACCTGAGGTTGGCGTGTTGAGGGCTTCATCGATTTGTGAAGACAGCGTGAAGCTTTGGTTTTGAGCTGCTAACGGGTCGGTCAAGGGCTGAATAACTCGCTCTCCTAGTGAGGCCGGTGCTGGTGACGAGAAGGGCGCAGTCGGCTGTGGTAGTTGCGATGGCTCAGGAACCGTTGTTGTCGTAGCTGACTGTGGCGCTGGAACGATTGGGGCTGGTGCAGCAACTGGTTCTGGTTGAGGAGCTTCTACTAGTGCTGGCGCAATGGGCGCAGGCGCTGGAATTGATGCTGGCGCAGCAGCAGGTGCCGGTGCGGCAATTGGCTGTGGAACAGGAGGAGTAGGCACAGCTACGGGAGCGGTCGGTTGAATAGGCTCGATCGTCTGCGTAATCGGTGGGGTGACAGGCGCAGCAGCTGGCTGTGGAGCCGGGGTTGCTGGCGCTGCTACTGGTGCTGGTGGTACGGCCGGTTCAACTACAGGAGTTGGGGCATTCACAACCGGTGCTACAGACGGTGTTGGTGCGGTAATTGGTTGTGGAGCGCTAAGAGGTTGTTCAGCTGGAGCAGTTGGCGCTGCGGCGCTCACGGGCGCGGTTGGCTCCACGGTCTGAGGGGCTTGTGCGACTGATTCCGTAGCAGGTGCTGCAGCTGGTGCGGGCGCCGCTCCAACGGTGTCACCGAGGACATCGTGGACGGTGCGAACGACATCTTCAATACCAACTTGTGATTTTACAAGATACCGGTCGGCACCAAGTGATTCGCCACGGGCGCGTTGGTCGTCGCTGGAAAGCGCGGTCATCATAATAACCTTTACGTTTTTTGTTTCAGTGGTACTGCGGAGGATGTCAAGCATGTCAAAGCCGCTAATTTTCGGCATCATGACGTCGCTGACGATGAGGTCAGGGCGCTCTTTGATTGCCATTGCGAGGGCTTCTTCACCATCACCGGCTGAGGCAATTTCATAGCCTTCAGCTCCGAGACGTACGCCGTAAATTTCGCGTAAGCTTTTGTCGTCTTCAACTAATAGGATTTTTGCCATAATTACCTCTATTCTACATAAGTGTTTCTAAAATTACCATACCGCTTACGATTATTGTTGCCCGCTGTTTTGTTCGCGCTGCGCTTGTGCCAGGGCCTCAAGTTGCTTGACCCGTTCGGCTATTTGTTCCCGAGATAGGCTTTCGCCTCGCGGAACGGTCGTAGCAGGGCGAACACCCGGGTTAAGCTGCGGTGACTCTCGTGGGGTGAGCGTTGAAAGGCCCGCCTGTAAATTCTCTGGTTTGGCGTCGATGATTGGAATTGACACGGGCGTTGGTGCTGCGACAGGCGTCACAGGTGCTGGAACTGGCGGTGTAACAGGTGCTGGAGCCGGTGTTGGTATTGCCGCTGCTCGCTGCGCCTCTGCAGCCTGCACTTCTTTAAGGTGCGCAGCTTCCTGCGTATCAACACGAGGGAGCTCAAGGTAGAACGTACTGCCTTGCCCGAACGAGCTTTCGACCCATACCCTTCCTTGCATCGCTTCCGCCAGACGACGCACGAGGTAGAGCCCGAGGCCCGTGCCGCCAATTGATTGACGGTCCATATTATCGACTCGATAAAACTTTTGGAATAAATGCGGCACATCTTCAGGTGGAATACCAAGCCCGGTATCTTTAATGCTGACAATTACTTTATCTTCGGTACCCGTGATGTCGACCGTGATACTTCCTGATGGGGTATATTTGATGGCGTTTTCAATCAAGTTGTCGACAATTTCACGGATGTGATCGTTGTCTTGGTTAACAAAATAGACTGGCATGATTTTTTTGAGGTCGGTGCTTTCAGTCGGCTTAAACACAAGACCAAGCCCTTTATCGGCAGCTTTCTGGGTAAGCCCTTGGGCAATAGTTTGCACGTAGCTGACCATATCAACCACCCGAGGCGTGTTCCCCATGCGGCCATCTTCGGATTTCGTAACGTCAAGCAGGTCTTGGAATAATCGGCCGAGGTGCTGAGCGGCTTCATGCGCTTTCAAGATAAAATCACGCGCCCGTTGGTCAATTTGGGCAGTGGCTGGGTTCAGAGCGAGCCCAAGGTAGCCTTCAATTGAGGCGACTGGCGTGCGCATTTCGTGGCTGGCCGTGCTAATGAACTCAGCTTGCTCGCGCTCTTCGGCACGCTCTTTCGTCGTATCGCGGAAGACAGCAATAACTCCCGATCCAGGTTCGCCAATGGGAGACACCACGAGAGCAATATTCAACTTTTTGCCGGATTGCGTGTACGTTATGAGTTTCCTGCCGCGTGCTTGTTGGTTGGTGTTAAGTACTTCTTGAATCGGGTCACTCTCAGATGCGAGTTCGTTCCCCTGCTCGTCAGCCAGCTTGAGAATTGAGGGGTAGCTGAGCATTAAGGCATCTTGTTTTCCCCAGCCGAGTATCTCCTGTGCAGCTGGGTTAATGAGCTGGATAACTCCTTTACCGTCAAGTGCAATCACACCATCACCGATGGCGTTAATAACAATTTCAGACTTTGTAGCTACTTCAGATAACTGGTTGGTGAGGTGCTTAACGCTCCGTTCCGATGCATCTTCGGTATTGGTGCTATCACGCCAAAGGACGAGCCCAACAATTGCTGGCGCTACGCCGGAGAGCGCTATAGTAATGATAGCTTGGGTGCTTAAGACTCCATTTAAGTACTGAATCGCGGCAAAGACTCCGGCAAGAACAATCATCGCGAGCCACCCGGCTGCTCCAAAGATAGCCGCGCCAAAACACATAAGCGCCCACATAGGAACAAATGGCGAGAGTGTGCCACCGGTTTGTACCACGAGCAAGGCTGTCGCCGCCGCTAGGCCAATGAAAGCAATGCTTGTAAAGATAACTGACGGGAGCTTTTTGACTGTCACAAAACCGACGATGCTGACAAGCAGCCCAAGACCGCTTAGAGCTACCACTGGCAGGTCTATTGGTATGTCGGTTCGAATGCCAAGGTACTGCAGTACCCATAAGGCACAATACCCAATTGAAAGCAGCCCAATCCCGACATAAATGCGTTGTGACCACGCGTGTGAGAGGCGAAGTGGAGCCATGAAGTGTGTTATCCCTACCCTTTTATTATTGCTCTCAGTATGCCTGAAAGCATGAGCGATTACAACACGTTCGTGCTGATAATTACCAGGGTAACCAGTGCGCCGTTTGCGTAGTTAAGCCAGAGAAACCGTTTCCAGGCTTTATTTGTACTGCCGGAAGTTTCGGTCGTCACTCGCAGATACGGCGCTACGTTCAGACAGTACGTCAGTGCCGCAACAGCAACCAGTATATACGGCGTCCCTTGTAAAGCAGCGATAACGCCAGCGCCAGCGTAGAGCAGGAAACTTACCCATACCGTGAATCGAGCTCCGAGCGCAGTTGCAATGGAATGAATGCCTCCCTTTCGATCGGGAATAATATCTTGGACCGCCCCAAAAGCGTGCGAGGCCATACCCCACAGGAAGAAAGCGATCAGCCATGGCCAAGCGCTTGGCTGAAAACCGACGAGTACAATGCCGTAGAGCAGTGGCCCGACAAAGTGAAAACTGCTGGTGATTGAATCAAGGAGTGGAATTTCTTTAAAACGCAGCCCTTTTATCGAATACGCCAGCGCTGCAAACACCACCAGCACTACTACCGCCCTCGCTGGCCAATCGTTCACAATGAGTAAATACAAAAGAAACGGAGCATTGCTGAGGGTGACAGCTCGTAATATGGTCGGATGAAAAGCGCGAGCTTCGCGCATACCCTCTACCCCACCTTTGCGCGGATTTTTGATGTCAGATTCATAATCGTAGACGTCGTTGACGCCGTACATCAACAGATTATATGGTCCAAGAAAATACACCGTTCCTATAATGAGCGTTGTAAGCGCCCAGCCACTTGGAAGCCCTCCGGCCAGCACAATATAGCCGACAAAAAACGGATAGGCGGTGTTCGGCCATGAGATCGGTCGCGACACCCAGAATAGTTTTTGAAGTGTACTACGCATGGGGCACCTTCTTCTTGCTCTGTGGTATTATTCGCCAAAGTGTTGGAACCAGCACAACAGCAAGTACTGCGTAAAAGAAGTCTTCAATCGGAGCAACACCAATGTATAGCTGGCTGATTTTAGCGGTATCGTAGGCAACAATCCCCAACCCTATGATGACGTTATCGAACACCGCTGTAAGCGCAAGTAGTGCACCAAGTGTCACCCACCAGCTGCGGCTGGGTGCTTTGCGGTATCGAAATAATACCGCGCTCACAATCAGCATGAAGACGCAGTTAACAATTAGATACGTGAACGCCATTGTTCGACTCCCCTATATATGACTAACGTGCAGTAGCAAAGCAGTGTTAGGAAAAACAGTTCCTCAATTGGAAATTCTGGAGCTATGGTAAAGGGCAAGCTGTACTCGCTACCCCCGTGTCGGAAGATGCCTAATGCAATGCCAATGATATCCCACACAACGAATACACTGACGGCAATGAGGACTGTGAAGATGGTACGGCGGCGATTATACCAAAACGCAAGTTTATAGCGATAGTCAATAATAGCCATGCCGGTAAGCCCGATGAGTAACCCTATAAGATACAGCGTGCTCATGCGGCTTCTTCTTTCTGTAAGTATGCATCTACTCGTTGCTTTACCAGTTCAGCACTAATAAGGCACATTGGGACGCCAATGCCCGGCATAGTACTCGCACCAACATACATAAGGTTAGGGAGTTTTTTGCTAACGTTTGGCGTACGGAAAAAGGCGCTTTGCGTGAGCTTATGTGATGGTCCAAGCATGGTCGATTGCCAGGCATTGTACTTCTCGCTGAACTGCGCCGGTCCAAACAGGGTGCGACTGAGGGTGCGTGCTTTCAAATCGACGTTCGTCATGGTTTTTACTTGTTCAAGATAGGTATCGGCAAGCGTTTCTTGCTCGGCATTACTAAGTTCAATTCCCGCCGGTAGTGGTACTAAAACAAAAATGTTTTCCTTGTCTTCAGGCGCAGTCGCATCAGTTTGGCTGGTTTTTGAAATATAGAGAGATGCCGGCGTCGGAATGGTACGGTCTTCAAATATAGACTCAAAGTTTTTCTTCCAGTCTTTGGTAAACAGTAACGTGTGGTGTTCAAATTCAGGAATCTTCCCGTCAATTCCTAGATACATCAGCAACGCACTTGGGCTGGCCTGTTTTTTGCGCCAATACGACGCTGGGTAGCTTTGGTCGTTTGGTGTGAGTAGCTGAGTTTCCGTAAAATGTAGATCGGCATTTGAAATGACGAGGTCGGCTTTTAGCATCGTTCCGTCAGAGAGGCGAACTCCGCTGACGACTCCCCCGCTGGTTTCAATTGAGGTAACTGGCGTATTGAGTTGGTACTTAACACCCAACTTCCTACCAAGACGGACTAATGATTCAACCACACCGTACATCGTACCCTTTGGATAATAGACACCCTCATCAAAGTCGAGGGCACTCATTAAGCTAAAGAGTGCTGGCGCCTCGAAGGGTGAACTCCCCAGGAATACCATTGGATATTCCAGAATTTGTTGCAGCTGCGGCGAGCGGAACGACTTTCGCACATGCCGGTGAATAGGGGTGGTTGCTAGAAGCGCAAATTGCCCCGCTTTCTTGAGGATTGCTGGTTTGATGAGCGAATCAAGCCGGTTGAAGTTACTGTACAGGAAATGATCGAGGGCAAAACGGTAGGTTTCTTTACTTTTAGCTACATAACTACGAAGCTGCTGGCCAGCGCCAGGCTCTACTGCTTCAAAGGTAGCGCTATCTTTGTCGAGATCGCCTGAAATAGTAATGGGCGCATCACTACCATTGAATACTTTGTATGCGGGTGTTAAACGGATGAGGTCGAGTTCGGTCTGGGCGCTGGTGCCAAGTGAACGATAATACGTGTCGAACACTTCGGGCATCAAGTACCACGACGGTCCAGTATCGAAGGTAAACCCATCTTTATGAAACTGTCCGGCTCGGCCACCAAGTTGGTCATTCTTCTCGATCACATGCACTGTGTGTCCGTCTTGAGCAACGAGGTTTGCTGCCGCCAACCCACCAATGCCAGCTCCAATAATGATAATATTTGCCATTACACTCCCCTTTTCAACGATGCCTGTACAAACAGGGCGGTTTTTTGCCAATTTGGAATCCGAATTCGTTCGCGCTGGAGTGTTTCAGCCGGCGTCGTTTTGAGTTTTTTGAGCAAGGCGCTGTAATACATATAACTGACCGTTACGGCTTTTTTAGCAGTAGTAGGAAGCTGTGCAAGCCCGGGCAGCGCCGTGTCAAAATCGTGCTCAATATCGCGTATAATGACTGCTTTGGCTGCTTCGTCGAAGCTATCAAACTGCACATTTGGAAAGTAGACTCGCTGGCGATCGTGATAGTCGCTCGCAAAATCACGGAGAAAGTTCACCTTTTGATAGGCTGCGCCGAGCGCACTCGCAGAAGGCTCCAATTGCCTATAGGCTTTTTCATCACCTTCAGTAAACACCTTCAAGCACATCAGTCCGATGACCTCGGCGGATCCGTAAATGTAGCGTGAGTAGGTTTCCGAAGTATACGGAGCGGGAATGAGGTCCATCCGCATACTTTCAAAGAACGGTCCGATCAAAGTTGTGTCGATAGAAAATTTCCGAGCTGTGACCGCGAAGGCGTGAATAATCGGGTTGGTGCTATAGGCGGCTTCAATAGCAGCATAGGTTTCTGTTTCAAAATCAGTCAGCAACGTTGCTGCTGAGGCGCCTTGGTACGTATCAACAATTTCGTCAGCAATGCGTACGAGGCCGTAAATAGCAAAAATATGTTTTCGGATTGATGTGGAGAATAGCGAGGAGCTTTGGCTAAACGAGGTTGAGTAGCGCAGGGTTAACTGGCGGGCAAGCGCGTAGCTGGTGTCGGTGTAGAGTTCCATTTTACACGCTCCGGTGAAGGCATTGGGTAACGAGTTCGCGGAAGATAGTTTTGGCTGCTTCCGGAGCACTACACTGCGCGAGCACTTCTTCGGCGTTGGTAGCCAGGAACTCGATAGTCTCCTCAACGCGTGCTTTTGCACCGGATGCCTCAAGGAGTTCACGTGCGGTGAGAAGTGCCTGCTCATCGGCATTACTGTGGTGGAAGATATCGTAAAATGCCTGCTTTTGGTCGTCACTCGCGAGCATATCGAACTGCTCGATGAGATAGGTGCGTTTTCCTTCAGTAATATCGCTGCTGGCACTTTTGCCGGTTTTGTCTTCATCCCCGTACACACCGAGTAGGTCGTCGCGCAGTTGATAGCCGACGCCAACGTATTCAGAAAATTGCTTCAGTAGGGCGATGTCTTGTTCGGGTGCTCCTGCGAGTAATGCCCCCATGGTGATCGGGCTAATAAAAGAGTAGCTGGCGGTTTTATATCGTGCAATTGTTTCGGCTGGAATATGTGTCTGCTGCAAAAAAGAGTTTTCAGTATCGAGGAGCTCGCCGCCGACTACTTCGAATACACCGTTTGAAAGAATCGAGGTTGCTTGACTGAGGCGATCCACGCTTACATCAGCCTTGCTCAGGAAGTGGTAGGCATCAGAAAGCAGTACGTCACCGGCAAGCAAGGCGCTGCTCAGCGACATATGGGCACGCTCTTCGGCTGTTTCGATGTCAGCTGCGTAGATGCTATTGTACTGACCAGCAACATTTTGAATACCGTAGCGCATGGTATCGCGGTCGATGATATCATCATGAACTAACATTGCTTGATGAATTAATTCTTGAGCGAGTGCGGCCGGGAGGATTGGTTCAATATCGGCATCGGCGTCAGCGTAGGCACTGTAAGAAATGACAAGCATGTACGGACGAAAGCGTTTGCCGCCAGCAGTAATGAGCGTTTCTATACTACGCCACAGCTGCGCATATTGTGGGTGCATGTGGGCGGCGCCGGCAATGCGCACGGTGCAGTACTCGGCCAAACGCGTGTCGATGAGTTGTTTTACTTCAGTTAACTGAGGTGCTAAGACAGAAGGGTGCATAGAGGTAGTGTAGCACGGAGCGAGCTATTCGTGTACTCCATAGGGAGGTGGAGTTTGAGAGACGGGTGTAAGGCGAATCGCACTTCCCCCACCTGGGGCCATACGCAGGGTCAGTGTGTCAGTACTTTGGACTTCTTTTGCTTCAATTATCAAGGCTTCTGGGTTGGTGTCCCAGTGCGCATCGTCAGCGTCACGGTAGAGTGTGGCGCTATACCGTTGGTGGTCCGGTAGGAAGTCGAGCGATAAGGATAGAGTGCGCGCTTCTTCGTCGGTGACCACTCCAATATACCAATCGTCACTTTCACGGTCTTTACGGGCAATCGCGAAGTAATCACCAATCACCCCGTCGAGGGGAAGGCTCACTTCCCAGTTTATAGGAACGTTCTTTACAAACTCGAAGGCCGGCTGATCGACATAATGTTCTGGCAAATCAGCGGCCATCTGCATCGGGCTATACAGCACCACGTATAATGCCAGCTGCTTCCCAAGGGTAGTGTGCACGTGACGGCTGGTTCGGTTCAAGTTAAAGAGGCCGGTTGTATAATCCAGTGGCCCCGCAAGTAAACGAGTGAACGGCAGTGTGGCGGTGTGCTCGGGGTGTACTGCTCCGCCTTCATACTCTTGCCCCATTACTCCCTCGCGGGTAAGCAGGTTTGGCCAGGTGCGCTCAATGCCGGTCCCCTTCACCGGCTCGTGAATATCGAGCATCAGGTTGCGATCGGCGGCCATTTCGACTGTCTTTTGATAATGTCGCACTCCCGCTTGTGATGAATGAAACTCACCATTATCGAGCCGTGGGCTGACGTAGCCAGTCTTAATATAGCGCACTCCTAGGTGACGGTAATAATCGTAGGCTTCGGGCAGCTCAGATTCGTAGTGAGTAATCGCCCCGGAGGTTTCATGATGCCCAACAATTTCAATACCTTTCGAGGCTGCATAACTGGTAATAGCATGAATATCAAAGTCGGGGTACGGTTGAAGATGGTTCATCAAGGCCCCGTTTTGCGTCCAGTCACCGTCCCAGCCCTCATTCCAGCCTTCAATCAAGAGGCCACGGATACCGAGTGCAGCGGCGGCATTAATGTAGCGAAAGGCATTTGTGGTAGTCGCCCCATGATGTGGACCACTCGCCCAGGTAAAGGTACCAATAAACATTCCCCACCAAATACCCATAAACTTCAGTGGCTGAATCCATGAGGTGTCTTTGATTTTTGATGGCTCGTTGAGGTTGAGCATAATTTTTGGCTTCAGCAGAGCAGCGGCGGTATCAGCAACTATGACTGTTCGCCATGGGCTACTGAATGGGAGTGTGACGCTGCCGATGGTTCCATTATTGAGCGGCGTAATGCTACTGCGCAGGCCGTGTTCGGTAGGAATGATATTCATGGCACCGTAATCGTAAAGGGCGGCTTCGTGAATAGCGGCAAAGACCCCGTTTGGTAATTCGAGGGTAAGCGGTGTGTGAGCGGTGTCGATGTAGCGTAGGGCTGTTCGCCGGTAGTGATGCTCGTAGTGGTTTTGACCAAGCGCCGGAATCCACCAGGCATGGGCGTTTTGATTGAAATTGAATTCGGTGTCTTCACTACGAAGCGTCATGGTGCCCTCGCCGAGTAGTTCATAGCGAAAGCCGAGCCCGTCATCGTAGAGGCGGAAGCGAATCGTGACTGCTGACGTTTCGAGCGCGAGTTCAGTGTAGTGATTGCGAACAAATCGTTGCTCGCCCCATGGTTGCTCCCAGGTTTCATCGAAGCTCGTTTCGCTCCATTTCGGCTCTGACTGGAGTATCAACACATCATTGCCGTCATTGTCTGAGAGCGAAAGCCGTGAGCCCGTAATAATTGTCTCTT
>JBIIRX010000022.1:0-13059 GCA_044341315.1 Saccharimonadales bacterium (SeqCode) | reverse complement strand
CTCCGTACCTGATTCTTTCTACGAAATGCTCCTCTACAATAGGGCAAACGGCCTCCAGCATAGGATTAGGAAGTATTTTACAGATAACGAGACGTACTTTGGTATTGAAGCGGATATTATCAGATGTATTGAATCGTTTACGCTAGCTGGCACAAATGACGCGACGGTCAATCTGGCTAATCTTTATGACGAAATAGGCAGACCACTCGAAGCAATAACGACATATGAAAAAGTCCTAAAGCGAGCGCCTGATTTTGGCATGGCAACCGCTAATAAAGCACAAACTGTTGAAAATCTTGTCTCCATTACTGAATACCAAGCCGCATATTTAGTGTACGCTTATCAACTCTATAAAAATGCTTTCGAATACGAAAAATCAATTCTTGAGCATGGGGGAACCTATGCGCTACAAAACTTCAAAGCTCGTCGCGATCACATAGCTAAATATCTCCGGGATAACGGCAAAGAAGATTGGCTCGAAAGAGACCTGGCCCATGATACCTTTAACCCTGACAACCACCCGAAAGATGAGGCCTCATATATTGAATTCTGCTTACAAAATGATCTTTATCTTAATCTTCATTTCTTTGATCGCCATTCCGTAGCAAGTATCGGTGACGTCATCTCAACTGGGTTTATCAGTAAAGCAGGAGATAGCGAGGAAGATTCGCGCATAAAGGAAATGTTTATGCGGATTAATGAAATTAAAGAATCTTATGCAACGGGCAGATATGTACTCTGGCAGTCTCAGCAGCGAACTCAAACGCTTGCCCACATTAGCGAGCAGACGATATTCGTCAACAATCTAGATTACACGATGCATAATATTTACACTGGACTCCTTAAGTCCGCTTACAAGGAAGCCTTCTCTGCACTTGATAAGATCGCCAATACCATAAATCACTACTTAGAACTTGGGCACAATGAAAAGAGAGTGGACTATAGGAATGTCTGGTACATTGACCTGAAACCTTCTGGAGGTTATCACCCTAAGGTGCTTGCTCAAAATTTCAGACTGTTCGGATTATTCTCCTTACTGCAAGACTTGGGCGGTGATCCGTCTAAAGTGCGCAACAGCCTTGAACATCGTTACTTTAGAGTAGGGACTATGGGCAACGAGGAGAGCGACCCACCGACGTTTGAAGAATTAACGAAGCAGACCGTAGACACCTACTACAAAATAAAGAGCGCCATCACATATCTTCTCAACTTTATCCATTCATGCGAAGAATCGAAGCGCATTGAGGCAGAAAAGAATAATAAATGGTTGCCAAGTATACCAGTCACAACCGACCAATGGCTTGACTTGCTCTAGGCTGAACCGCCTCGCTAAACTCTCAAAGAAACTTTCACTTCATGTACTGTTCGATTATACGTACCGAGCAAACCTATCAAGGTCGTTCGGACGCTGGTAAGCGTCAGGTGCGCTCCACCTTGACAGCTTTGCCTTGCGGCACCGTCAGAAGACTCCGTTACATAAAGTAAAGGAGAATAACTATGTATATCACCGTAAGCGAAGCAGCGCGAGAAAAAATTGAAGCGTCACGGGAAGGGTGGGCGCAGATCGCCAAAAAGTTCGACTGGCATTTCGAGCCGTTCTATATTCAAGTATGGATGAACGAGTTTGGCGATGTCGTCGATACCGTCGGCCACAAGGGCATGAAAGACTCACGAGGCGACATGCTCATACTCGATAAGTTTTATGACGGCGTAGAGTAAACCGCGTCAGTCCTGAGTAGGACTTAAAAAGGCTCAAGCAAGCCGCCCAGCACGTCTTAGTTCGGATTCTACAAATCTTCCACACATTGGATTGTTGTTACACGCAGCAATAACATTCCTAATCTGCCTACTTGTGAACTGCTGCTTTGATACATGGTTTATGAGTTGGACTTCAGGAAATGAAAATCGCGCATCAATCCCGTTGTACTGAACATGAAAGTGGGTACCGTGATCATTGGAATGAACCACAACTTTATAGCCACCCCGCAAGTTCATTGATCCTTCGGTGTTAAATATTATACCGGGCTTTAAGTCCACTTCCTTAACGAGAGCGTTGTACAAATGATTCAAAAATACAGCATTCGACTGGTCTTCAGTTAGCATATCTCATTACCGAGGATAGCGCTTGCCATCCATATTAAAGTGCCATTCGTCTTCGTATTTGTGTCGCTGAAGATCAACAGTAAGGCCGCGCACACCAGACTCACTCACAAGACTTACGCTTGCGAGCGTCAAAAGAGGCAGGTTATAGATAACGACGTATACGTTCGTGAACGGATTTACCAAATCTTTAATATCTTGATAAATAGTTTCCCGATCAATAACGGCAATCTCGCTAAATACGTTCACTATAAGAATGCAGTTTTCTGGATAGCTGTCGCGCTGCTCCATTTTCTTTTCCACGGCCGCTACGATGTCGCTGTTCGTGACAGTCTTCTTTGGGAAATACCCTTGTACCATAACTTGCTGCGCCAGAATCTTCTTACGCGCCTGATCGTGCCATACGGCACCGTCCGAAAGTACATTCTCGATCTGTGATTTTGCGGCGTCCTCAACCCCAACAACAGCCTGATATGTATTGCTTGTACCAGCTTCTTGACTCGCCCACATATAGTAGTCAGCAACAATACCGACACCCAATAATTCACTAGCGTTGAGGTCGATTGTTTTACCACTTGCAAAGTTTCGCGGCAAGTCTATAGAATTTAGGTTTTTCACTGGACGATTAGAAAGCAAGGTTTTCACTTTCTCATCGACCGAAGTTGGAGCATCAAAAACACTCAACGCAATCTTTAGCGCGTTGTCAGGATGTAGCCCAATCACATCAAAATTCATTCCTCTATTGTACCAGTAGTGGAAGAGTCTTCCTTTCTCTGTCTTTTCATTATACGGGTGAACCAAAAGCATCAAGGTCGCTCGTACCACTGGTAAACGTCAGGGGGCGCTCCACCTTGACCCATTTGGTGTCAGCCCCGTGCCTTCTAGACAGAGAGGCAGAAAGCCCTCTCCGAAATACAAGGAGGGTTCTATGAACACCGAAGTTACAAACGAAACAAGCGCGAAGATCGCTGAAATCAACGATACGTTTCGCAAAACGGAAACAATGACACTGACGAAAGGTGTCATTGAATTTGAAGACATCGTTGGACTGATTCGAGCAGTCCGCGAATACAACAGGTTTACAAAAGATAATGACCCGTACGGCGAGCATGACTTTGGTTCGCTTACATGGGAAGACCAAAAAGTCTTTTGGAAAATAGATTACTACGACCCGTCATTTGAGTTGTGGTGTGACCCGTTGCACCCGGAATGTCACCGGGTACTTACCGTGATGTTAGCCGAGGAGTATTAGCTCCTCGGTTTTCGTTTCTCGTCCTGGGTAGGACTAAAAACTGCCCAACCAAGTTTAGTTCTGAAGGAGAAAAGATATGCATTACTTAGTACAGTTCATCGTTGAAGCGGAAAACGCGGAAGAGGCAAACGGCCAAGCAGATTCAATATTAGAGAATCTTGTGCGATGGGGTGACTTCGACTGGTATAACGATAGCGTCTCAACGAGCCGTTGGGATGAGTGTCGGAAACCAATTCGCCTCAGTGAAGAAAAGGCAAAAGTTATAGTGCAAGCAACCATAAATGAGCAATTTAAAGAGTTCGAAGATACACTGGCCGCGATACGATTCATGTTGGAAACATATAGTAATGAGTAAATTTTCAATGAGCGATTTGACCAAAGCACATCAGAGCATTATTTATCACGTTATCAATTTACCGTCGCAAGTGGACACGGTGATATTCCACGCCTACTTTACGCAGATAGCAGTGCCATTTCTAGCCAGCGCGAGCTAGACCGATATCTCGAAAACACCGAAGGGCTGTGGGTTGTCCAAGTAGACTGTCATAGCTAGGCTATCCCGTCCTGAGCATGACGATAAAAGGCTCTACAGCTCTGGCAAGCTTAGTAAATTATCCGGCTCGGACACATCCGACCATACAGCCGGTGCGGATTGCAGTGAACCTAGAATAGCTTTCTGTGTAGTGGTGTAGTACTGCATATCCGTATCGGACATATAAAGCGCTCGCTTTATATGCCATCGCACGCCTTGTTCAGTCATACCATCTTCGCAAATAAACAGAATCGTAGGGAAGGGGGTATCAGTAACACCCCACCCGTCTTCTTCGTAATAGGAAGTAAAGCGCTTGAGTTTTCCTTTAATAATTGAGACGGATGTTTGCATGGGTACGTACTCGACGAAGAAGCGCTTGATGCCCTTATCTGTTTTAAGTGAAAGAAATGCAGTCGGACGCTTCTTGGGGAAATAATCGAGGTTTTGAATATCGCGGGCGGTAAAGAATTGAAGCTCTGGATAGACGGCGCAAAGTTGATTACGAAGCGTAAATAAAAGGATGAGCTGACGAAGATAGCTGTCCGTCGCTGTCTTGTCGCGATAGGCCGTTTGCAATCCTTTATCGGTAATATCGACGACTCCGGCGTCGTTTAAAGCGCGGACACCCTTAGGAGTCACGTAGTACTCGGCTTCACGACCCGCAAGCTTATATGACTTATCGTACCTCGTGGCAATAACACCATACTTTTCTAAGATACTGAGTTTTGAATAAAGGGACGTATTGTTAGGTCTTTGTAAGTACTCTGCTAATAATGAACGTGTACCAAAACGAAAACGATATAGGACATGAAGTAGTTCTAATTGACTCTGATTTAATTGCCTTTGTCGCTGCATACTATTACACTTTCTCGCTACTATATTTATATAGTATAAGGGAAAAAATAAAAAGCAAAGAATAACAGTAGTAAAACAGATTATTTTATTAGAATACCGATATTCTAACGCAAAAGTATTGAAACTATACACATATGTATATATACTATACATATAAGTACAATTATAAGATAGCCAAGCGAGGGTAGCATGGTCGAAGTAAAGGTACAATCTGGGGTAGAAACATACGATGACACCAAGCAAGACGCGAGTATCGTAATGCTTCAAGATATCGTGAGCCTTGAATATGCCCAAGCTATTACCTACGACGAAGCGTGGGAGCTTGGCGAGTCTCTATTAGAGTTCTTTGAAGCGTTTTCGGGGGAGGGTGCTGACAATGACAATACAGCCACGAGAGCTAGCCGTTAATCTCGCTCGCGTATCGAGCAAGCGCCAAGAAGACGAAGGTTATTCGTTACCAGCTCAAAAGCGTCTTTTGAATAACTATGCGGATGGCAAGAATTTCAAAGTGCTTAAAACGTTTGAGATTGCCGAAACAGCCTCAAAGGCACAACAACGCAAGATCTTTCAAGACGCGATGAAATTCATCGAAGACAATAGCGTTAAGAACCTTATCGTTGAGAAGGTAGACCGACACGTTCGCAACCTGCACGACGCAGTAGAAACGCATGACTGGCTAATGGCAGACAAAGAGCGCCGAGTACACTTCGTAAAAGACGGCCTTATTATGCATCAGAATTCACGATCGCAAGAATGGTTGAACTGGGGCATTCGCGTTGTCATAGCGAAAAACTACATAGACAACCTACGCGAAGAAGCAATGAAGGGCTGGACCGAGAAGCTTGCGCAAGGTTGGCTACCAGCTTCACCGCCACCGGGCTACAAAACCATTTCACACGAGGGTAAGCGTATTCACGTACCAGATCCAGCAACAAAAGGCACTATCGAAGACCTGTTTAAGCTGTTCCTTGACCCAAGCCATTCAGTCGCAACGATTACACAAGAGATGTATTTGCGAGGCATACGTACTCGTGCGGGTCGTCCATACGCTAAGAGTAAAGCACATAAAATGCTGACCAATCCTTTTTATATAGGTATTAATCATTTCGATGGTAAAGATTATCCGGGCAAGCAAGAAACGTTTATTAGCAAAGAGCTATTTAATAGGGTGCAGAAGAAAATGCATGGTAGACGCCCAGCTGTATATAACAAGCATAATCCTATATTCAAAAACCTTATCCACTGCGACAATTGCGGCGGCGTAGTTACTTGGCAATTACAGAAAGGGCGTTATTACGGTCGCTGTCAGCGTCTCAAGCCGGAATGTAAAAGCGCTAAAACTATTCGTGAAGATAGGGTAGAAGAGCAGGTGATTGGTATGCTCAAAGAGCTTATAAGTCCTGCACCGTCAATTATTGAATGGGTGACGAAAGAATTACAAAAACGAACTGCCACGGGTGCTGAAACAAGGGAGCAGACTATTAAAGCGCTTGACGCTCAACTAAGCCGTTTATCGCGCATGGATAATGAGCTTTATGACGACAAACTTGCAGGCGATATCACCCGCGATATGTACGACACAAAGCACGCTCATTTCGCGGCGCAGAAAGCAGAGCTTGAGACCAAGCGCGACGCGCTTGTAGAGGGCGCTCAGAGCGACCTAGAGCAGCGTCTAGCGCTCCTTAATCTATCGCAAAAAGCAGCCGAAATTTACCAAACACGCACTGTCGAGCAAAAACGCCTTATAATAATCAAACTTTTCAAATCTATCACTTACAACAATGGTTCTATATCTGTTACTTACACGAATTTCGTGAAAGTAATCGCGAATAAAACGTTAAAAACTAAGGAAATCTTAGGGAGGTAAAAATGAGTAATCAAACTTTTAAAAACGAAAGCAATAACAGGGGTGAAAATATAAAAAACGAAGCAATTTCGCTGCTTCGTCCCTTATGGCTGGGGATGAGGGATTCGAACCCCCGATCACGGGACCAGAACCCGGTGCCTTACCGCTTGGCCAATCCCCAGTAGGTATGAGTACAAGCTAGAATTATACCTTAGTTAGAGTGGAAGCTCAAGTGGTCGCACAGGCGTAACGGATAGGCAGTTATTTACATTATTATTAAAATATTATAAGATATACCGGCATGTGTGCTGCTTTTTGGAGGTGGCTTGCAAGCATCTTCAAAATGCAGCTTCTGCACTCATATCCGACAGTTTCACCTTAAGGAACCACATGAGCGACACAAGCAGTACCGAGCAGGGGACGCGTTCCCGGAGTCGAGGACGACGGATGGTCTTAACGGTCATCGCACCGGTGGTCATCGCCCTCAGCCTGACGGGAGCACGTGCATCGTTTGGTGCTACCAGCACCGAACACCCGTCGCAGAGCATCGATTGCACCGCTATCAGCGCCGATTACCATCGGCCGCTCCAGAACGGTGATCACATCAACGTGTCGATCAAGCGTCCCGACGGTTCCACACCGCAGGTCAATACCTACGTCGATCAGAACATCGTCGGAGGGGCCAGCTACAACGGCCAGAACAACCTCGGCCTGCGCATCACGATCTTCGGTCAACAGCAAGCGGCGATCCCGCTCAGCCTCGACCAGATCCTGTCCGGTGTCATCACGTTCAACTACGCTTCGTATCTGCATGACTTCGGCCTCTCCCAGTGGACCGTGACCTTCGTGCAGACGAACAGCACCGACACCTGGCCAAATACGGAGTGCGGCGAAGCGCCGTCGCCGAGCCCAACACCGACGCACACGGCCAGCCCGAGCCCGAGTCCCACGAAGACTCCCGAGCCCACGGCCAGCCCGACCAAGACGCCGGAGCCGACGAGCTCACCGACGCCGACCACGAGTCCGACGCCCACGGCTTCGCCGACGAAGACGCCCAAGCCGACAACGTCACCGAGCCCGAGTCCCACGAAGACTCCGAGCCCCACGGCCAGCCCCTCGACGACGTCGACCCCGTCCTCGTCGCCGAGCTCCACACCGGTACCGTCAACGACGACGCCGGCGGGAACGAAGCCGCCGACCACAGGTGGCCTGGCGGTCACCGGTGGCACCGTAGCTTGGGGTGCCGGAGTGGTCTCGCTGCTGCTGCTGGCGGGTGGCGGTCTGTTCATCATCATGAACAAGCGTCGTCGCGCCGCCTCGAAGTAATTCGAAGCAGCCCTCAAGAACCTGCGCAGGACAGCCCTCCTGCACCAAATCGCTCGTACCCTAGTCTAGCCGAGCGTCCTATCTTTCCAAAAGAAGATAGTAGAGGACCCTCTTCGGAGGGTCCTTTTCAATTGCTTGCCGATCACTTAATTGCTAAATCAGTACCGGCACGCTACCGGCAGTAATAGTAATCTCATATATCCTACCTTGAAATGATAGGTACTGGTTTGCTGCGGTTGCACGAAAGCGCATTGAAAGTACTACAGGCTCATTCACATTGAATAATCGAGTATTTGAAGTAATCGGATCCCCGAACACACTGAGCCCAGTCGCAGTACTCGAACGTATTTCTATGTTGCCGCGAGCCCGGACCGTGATAATTCCCTCAAAGCCAGGATCGGTGAATCCTTGCCCTAGCCCAGGGTTTTGCAACGTTGTATATTCAATATATTTACCGAATTCATCGGATGTCGCAGATACCTCAATGGCTGAAGCGGTCGTGGCTCCACGATTTAATACAATAGAGCTATCCCGATAATAAGCAACGGTGCGCATTGTATGATTTGAGTCCATCATTACAGCCGCACCAGCCGGCAGAGCGTATCGACGATTTTCGAGAACATACATAGTGCGCGTCGTTGTACTAGATGCACTGATGTCAAACAACACACCGCCTTGTGTTTCACTTAAACGAAATGTCGTAGAAGATGGCACAGCCTGCACCCAATAAATCTTACCGCCGGTAACGCCCGTAATGTTTGCGTCGAGCACGATTCTGTCGTTAATACTCAATCCGTGAGCTGTAGATGTTGTAATAGTATCAGTTGTGCCGTCAGCACTTGTGATAGAAAGGCTTCGCCCAGCAATAAGTGATCGCTGCGGAGCATACGTTACGGCAGGAGGGAGTACGCGCATTGTATCTTCCTTAAGGGCGTTAGAACCCATTCGCGAGGGTGTCGGCAGCCCTAATGCCTTTGCTATAAGCTGTTGCGCCTCCGTATGACCTAGTTGGTTTGGATGGATAAAATCCTCGCCGTTCCACGTACCGTTCAATGGATCCAAGCCGGTTACTACTGGATAGTAACGCGCAGCGTACGCAACCAAATCTGACATAGCAGTCGCGGCGTGCCAGTCTATGTGTGTGACATGGTTATTGTATAATGCGGCCGACTGATAGGCTGCTCGAATTTTTTGGTAGTTTATGTGTGCCTGCGTATTGCCGCTCTTGTTCGGCAGGGAGTAATGTCCAGCCATACTACTGATCAATAACAGCGGCTTTCGTCTCGTAGCGGTCAGTTGAATAATTCTGTTTAATAGAGGCTGAAACGTCGTATCAAAATACGTTTCGAGCGGCGCTGAGCCTGCATCGTTGACATCTTGTTGAATGATAAATGCGTCAACATCATCTCGGTCGAAGTGAGCCAGCACACCAGCCTCAGCAACGGTGGGGATTGTGTCAACTTGGCCACTTCCTGGATTCGCTGCAGTTATCATATTACCGAGCGTTGAACCGCCCAGTGTGTTATCGACTACGTGCACTCCATGAAGTGTTGAATCATAGGCTCGTAAACGCTCGAAGTACACGTATCCACTGCCGGAGGCTGGAGCAATTGCAATGGTATGCATGCCCCGCGTAACAGTGTACTGCTGACGCACCGCAAAAGCTTGAGCTCCAGCAGCCGGACTTGTTCCGACGCTATTGCCATCAATTGTGATAGCGGCCGCTTCGGCGTTCAATTCTCGAGAAAATTCTAGAACAACCGTGTCGCCATAAAATGTATAGGAAAGCGCCGTTGCACCTGCTCCACCCCGAGCCCGTCCGTATCCTGGGCCAGAGGTATTTTGCTTACGCCAACCTTGAAATGTGTTGTTATATGCTCCGCCTAACAAGAAACCCTGATAATCGAGATTCCACGGATTGCCATATTGGTTTTGTAGCATCGCACCAAGTACTTTCGCCGGTGAAGCTTGATTCCAAGCAATACTCATGCCATACAACATCACAGTAAACGAGCTTGAACGTGATTTCTCGATAGCAGACACGACCGACAACCGCGAACCGCCAACCGATCCGGCCCCGACACCCCCCTCGAAACCAGCGATCGTATCGTTTGTTACGCCATCAACGAATTGCTGTAACTCACTTTCGGTTAATCGTGCAGGTATTTGGGATTCGTCGAGATGACCATCTGCATCGAGACCTGCAATACCATTCGCCTCACCAATACGGCTTGAATCAATTTTGCCTGAAAGTGTATTTTGCAACTCCAGCGAAAGCTTCGATTCTTCAACGCTTTTATCCAATAGATTTTCGGTATGCACAGCGTTACTAACAAGCGCAACATGAGTAACAGAATTTGGCCGCATTTGAGCAGCCCCCACACTGTCTGATTTGAGACTACCGTCCGCAGCAAGAGAAGTAGAGAGATACTCATTGAGTATGTCGCCCCATTGTCCGGCATCTTTCCCAGGTTGGGGGAGGCGTGGCATGGCTTTTCGGTACCTTCCTTAAAAATGTCTTATTCTTTGTTATAAATATAGTATAAGCGTGATAAGTAAGTCAATTGGAACAGTATTTCTAGGAGCTTACGCCAGTTTAATGCCTTTTTTCTCAAACGCCTTCAACAGGCGGCGGCGCATTTCGGCCGTCACTTTCCATTGTTCAGACGGGTTCGTCTTACCCTCTATAATTACTTCAATCGAGCTTCCGGTAATCGCACCAAGCGAGTTGAACTGTGGTGGACTCAAAATCTTGTTGCGCCAGGTATCAGCACTGGCAAGTTTTTCACCCACTTCATTAATAACGGCAACCGTTGCGTCAATATCAGTCGAAGCTTCCAATAGTAAGGTAAAGTGCACCTTGCTGTAGCCCATTGTTCGGTTCACCACATGCCCAATGGTGCCATTTGGCAGGTAGTGCGCGTTCCCACTGGCATCACGAATAATCGTCGAGCGCACCCCGATGTGCTCTACGCGACCATCGGCGTCGTTAATATTCACGTAGTCTCCCACACGGTACTGATTTTCAACAATAATAAACAAGCCCGTCAGAAAATCTTTTACCAGTGCCTGCGAACCGAAAGCGATGGCAATACCGACCACACCAGCACTCGCAAAGAGCGGAGTGAGGTCGAGGGCTGGGAAGAAAATACGAAGCACCGAAACGGTAATCGTCACCACCACCAAAATGCGCCACAGTACTGCGCCAAGATTCACCAGCGTTTGCTGGCGTTTTTTTACTTCGGTTGGCGATGCTTTGCGAAGTTTTCGGTACACGACTCGTTGGATAACTGCCGATAAAATCTTGCCTCCGACGATATAGGCAATAGCGCCACCAACGATTAAAAAAGCAACATCAAGCCCTTTACCAGTAAACCAGCTGGCGGTCACTTCCCATGGATGGTCGAAAATGGTCATTAACTTGTGGCAATCCTTCGATATTGTAATTTTGTTGAGGGACGCCATTGTCCGCTGGCGTCACTATCGTATTGGTATATTATACCATTTTTAACTTCTTTGATCAAAATGAGAGCAGGCGAGTAGGGGGCAAGCGTCGTGTAAAAGGCAATATCTTCTGGAGAGGCGACTTTTCGTCCCGGAAAAACTTCTTGAAACTTCGCCGTACCAATTTCTTCAAAATAGTAAGGGCGATTTTTTGGTGGGAGGTAGCGCTCAGCAATTAAGCCAGCACGCGCTACAATCTTCTTTACATCTGCGAAGAGCAGGCGAGACTCGCCAGATACATATAAATAAAGCTGTTTTTTAGATGTAAGAAACAGCGTCGCTTCAGCGCTCCGCCCCACTGGCATGCGCCGGGCGATGACTGAGTCGATTTCGCTGTCCACACCGAACAGCGCTTTCAGTTGGCGTTCGAGCGCAACGTCGTCGTATAGCTGGTCGTTCATGGAGTCTATTGTAGCACTGAAGGAATGGGGGAGGATATTGAAATTTTATTATAAATATGCTATAATATATTAGTATAGCTACGCTATCGTACGAGAGGACACCCCGGTGACAAGTAAAACCGATGCAGTCGACCTGCGCGCCCTTCCCGCGGGAAGCGCCGTCAGGTTCGTGACAGAGAACGGCACCTACTACTCAGTGACAACCACTGGTGACAGTGGCGATGAAGGCATGGGCGTCATTACGCATTTGAAGATCTCCAGCAGGTCAGCAAATCGTAAGCATGACGAGTCGGGAGAAGGCTACAGAGGACTATGGCGCATCGCTGTCGGCGAGACATGGATGTTCGAAACAACCAGCACAAAGCTGACGCCACCTGTGAAGCAGATCATCTTAGTCGTCAGCCCGTGACACACGCCGCCCGTCCCCGTCATCCACCCGTGGTGCGCACCTTAGACGTGCGCACCACGGTGTCCTCTCACATTCGTTCCATAAGTGCACGCCTTATGCTGATGAGCTGAAAACAGCGAAAACGAATCTCCCGTGGTAGGCTATACTAGAAGTAATGAGTTTTCAACGTCGTTACGCCAACCTCAACCCCGCACAAAAGCAGGCCGTCGATACCATCGATGGGCCGGTGATGGTTGTAGCTGGGCCGGGTACCGGTAAAACCGAGCTGCTGAGCGTCCGCGTTGCCAACATCCTTCAAAAAACTGACACGTTGCCAGAAAATATTCTTTGTTTAACCTTCACCGAAAGTGGCCAAGCCGCCATGCGCGAGCGCCTGGTGGGGATTATTGGCAAAGACGCCTATAAAGTCGCTATCCATACCTTCCACAGCTTCGGTAGTGAGGTCATGGGACAGAACCGTGAATATTTTTACCGCAATGCCTTGTTCCAGCCAGCCGACGAACTCAAGCAATACGAAATTATGCGCAGCATTTTCGATGACCTCGAACCTATCAACCCATTATCGAGCATGATGAACGGCGAATACACCCACCTGCGCGACGCCCAAAGCGTCATCTCTGAGTTAAAACGGCGCAGCGCCCTCACCAGCGACGAACTATTGGCCGTTCTCACACAAAATGACGAAGCCATGGACAAAGCCGAACGGTTGCTCGCGCCCATCCTCAGCGAGCGAGTTGGTAAAAATACCGCCGCTCGGTTACAGGAAGCCGCCACTCAGCTTGTCCAGTTCGCCCAAATGGTGCAGCCGCTCTACCAAATTACACCGGTGGCGCA
>JBIIRX010000017.1:0-14182 GCA_044341315.1 Saccharimonadales bacterium (SeqCode) | reverse complement strand
AACCTTCCTCACCCAGAAGATATTGATGATCTCATAGCAGGTGTCAATGAAGATATTGAAGAGGAGGGAAGCGCACGATCTTTTCTAGGGATGATACGAACAGAGCGCACAACATGGGAATCTATGGAGAATGGGGTATTAAGGCCACTTTCCAGACACGCATTTAATTATGAGGATCGAACATCAGAAGGCATGCCACCAAAAACTGATTTGGCAATTTCAAGAGCTGCCTTGAGTGGAATGCTTTTTGGTCACGTGGTGAATGAAACCGCATACCCTTCTATAAATATTGTGCGACCTTATAATACAACACAGGTATTCAATCCGAGTTTCATGCCTGAAGCGGAGCATTATAGGCAACTCCTTCAAGAAAATGCGAGTCAAGCATATCTTTTGGGGGTGCAATCAATGGCAAATCTCTTCATCAGGTCGTTAAGCACCGAGTCGCTTCTTACACTATCTCAATGGAGTGATAGTATCGTCGGTGCAAGTAGAGCTGTGCATTTTAATTATGGATTTGGTACGTCGCTGTATCTCGCTTGGGATGCGTATTCAGACATGATGCTTGCAAATGGTAGCCACGAAAAAGTATCGAGTTATATCAATGCCCACCTGAGTCGAAAATAGTATCTAGATAAGAGGCGTATAATCTGATATAATAGTTATAAAGCGCTATTTTTTATGGCAAAAAATAACTAGAAAGAGAGAACGAGAGAACATGGCTCAACAAAACGTCCCACTTAAGGACTACCGTAACATTGGTATTATCGCGCACATCGACGCTGGTAAGACCACAACGACCGAAGGTATTTTGTACCGCACGGGTATCAATCACAAAATTGGTGAAGTTCGTGGCGCAAACGGCGACAGCGCAACCACTGACTGGATGGCACAAGAGAAAGAACGTGGAATCACGATTACTTCCGCTGCCGTAACCTGTTTCTGGAAGGGTCACAAGATTAACATCATCGACACCCCAGGTCACATCGACTTCACCGCCGAAGTTGAGCGTTCTCTCCGTGTGCTTGACGGCGCCGTGACTGTCTTCGACGGTAAGATGGGCGTTGAAGCCCAAACCGAAACTGTATGGCGCCAAGCCAACAAGTACGGCGTTCCTCGTATTTGTTTCATCAACAAGATCAACCAAATTGGTGGTGACTTCTACAAATCTCTTGATACTATTCACAACCGTCTTTCAAAGCACGCCCTCCCTGTGCACCTTCCTATTGGGTTCGAAAAAGACATCAACGGCCTTGTTGACCTTATTGACATGAAAGCCTATACCTACAACGACTACACCGACAAGGCACTTGTGCAAGGTGAAATCCCTGCTGACATGCTTGAAAAAGCAACCCACGCGCGCAGCCTTTTGGTTGAAGCGGCCGTTGAAGCTGAAGACGAACTTTTCGAGCGTTTCCTTGAAGAAGGTGAAGCCTCAATTAGCGAAGAAGACCTCAAGCGTGCGCTTCGTAAGCGTGTTCTTGCCGGTGACTTCTTCCTCGTTACTGGTGGTGACGGACGTGGTGTGATTGTTGAGAAGGTCCTTGATCTCGTCAACGACTACATGCCATCGCCACTCGATGTTGAAGCTATCCAGGGTACTAACCCAAAAACAGGTGATGTCATTGAACGCAAGCCTGCAGATTCTGAACCACTTTCAGCACTCGCATTCAAGATTGCAACCGACCCATTTGTTGGACGCCTCATCTTTACCCGTGTGTACAGTGGTAAATTGACTGCCGGTAGCTATGTACTCAACACCACAACTGGTGAAAAAGAACGTATCGGACGTATTGTTCGTATGCACGCCGACAAGCGTGAAGACATCGATTCAGTAGGTGCCGGCGACATCGCTGCTATCGTAGGTCTTAAGAGTACCTTTACCGGTCACACACTTGCTGATCCTGCCAACCCAATTGTCCTTGAATCAATCGAATTCCCTGAGCCACCAGTATCGATTGCCGTTGAGCCAAAAACAAAGGCCGACCAAGAAAAGATGGGTATCGCCCTACAACGCCTCGCAGAAGAAGACCCAACCTTCCGTATTCACACTGACGAAGAAACTGGCCAAACAATCATGTCTGGTATGGGTGAGCTTCACCTCGACATCCTTGTTGACCGTATGAAGCGCGAGTTTAATGTTGAGGCAAACATTGGTGAACCTCAAGTAGCCTTCCGTGAGACCATTCGTGGTGTTGCAGAAGCTCAAGGTAAGCACGCTAAGCAATCAGGCGGTCGTGGGCAGTACGGTGACGTATGGATCCGCTTCGAACCAACTGAATCGGGCGAAGGCTTCGAATGGGGCGACGAGATTAAGGGTGGTGTGGTTCCTCAAGAGTACCGCGCACCAGTAATGAAGGGTATTAAAGACACGCTTGAAGGCGGTGTGATTGCCGGATACCCAATGATCGGTGTTAAGGCTACTCTCTACGATGGTTCATACCACGACGTCGACTCAAGCGAACTTGCCTTCAACCTTGCCGGTGTTCTAGCGGTTAAAGAAGGTATTCCAAAGGCGAAGCCAGTTATCCTTGAGCCTGTCATGAAGGTTGAAGTATCAACCCCTGAAGACTTCATGGGTGACATTATCGGTGACCTTAACGCCCGCCGTGGCCGTATCGACGCTATGGAAGATATTCCTGGTGGCGCTAAACTGGTCCGTGCCTACGTACCGCTTGCAAGCCTCTTTGGCTACACGAACGACATTCGTTCGATGAGCCAAGGGCGCGCTGCCTCAACGATGGAGCTTGCTCAGTACGAGGAGGTACCACCAAACGTAGCGCAAGAAATTATTGCGAAGCGAACGGCTAAGTAAAAGTCACTTACCATAAAAAACCGCTCTAGTATGGAGCGGTTTTTTGTTGGAGAAAGTTGGGGCAAATACGAAACAAGTTAATACTTATTCTCTATCATTATAAGTATGGAACAGTCAGTATATGAGAGGCCGCGAGAGAAGGTACGAAATAGGGGAATCAGCTCCTTATCCCTTCCAGAATTGCTTCAACTCGTTATCAGTACCGGAGGGCCTAAGCACAGTAGCGCAAGTCTCGCGCGTCATATTGAGGGCATTATTTTGCGAGACAGCCTTACATACGATGCGTTAATTGCGATTCCCGGCCTCGGAGATGCAAAAGCGTGCCAAATATTAGCCGTATTTGAAATTGCAAAAAGGGCGTATGGACACGAATAATATACGACACATTGAGCAATTGTTCCAACGATCTCAACTAGAGTATAGAGCGCCCTATACGGCTTTGTATGCCTCATTTAATGCATGGTACCGTTGTCACACTCATACGAAAAATGACCGTCAAGCACTGAATACACTCCGCCAAGGTCACAGGCTATGGCGTGAGTATATGAATGGCCAGGCCTTGATTCGAATCACCCCCTACATGATTCAGCTCGCAGAACTCACACAGCGTGAACCATTATCTTATACCACGCCGCATTGGAAAGGAGAAATCCAGCATCGATACGATTGGCCGTCTCTCGTCGAGTATTGGTATAGGGTGCGCTGCCTCGTTGTACACGGGGATAGCATTCAACCTACGTATGTGTATCTTGCGTATCATACGCTCAATATATTTATGACTGAATTAATTACACGCATAAAGTCGTGAGCATATGATGAACAGTGTTTACAACACCTCTAAAACAAGGTATACTTTTCCTATACGCCGTGGAGCCTTTTTACTCTAGTGCGAAATTATAATTAAAGGAGAACTAACTAAATGGCAGATTTCGACCGAAGCAAGCCTCACGTTAACGTTGGTACTATGGG
Source organism: Saccharimonadales bacterium (SeqCode) (assembly GCA_044341315.1). Lineage (GTDB taxonomy): Bacteria > Patescibacteriota > Saccharimonadia > Saccharimonadales > Saccharimonadaceae > Microsaccharimonas. Next base: position 10,398 of record JBIIRX010000017.1, on the reverse strand, counting down.
TCACGTTGACCACGGTAAGACTACGCTTACTGCAGCTATCACTAACGTACTTGCGAAGAAACTTCCAAGCGACGTAAACAAAGCTGTCGCTTACGACCAAATTGACAACGCGCCTGAAGAGCGTACCCGTGGTATTACCATTGCTACCTCTCACCAAGAGTACGAGTCAGAAACTCGTCACTACGCACACGTTGACATGCCAGGTCACGCCGACTACGTTAAAAACATGATCACAGGTGCTGCACAAATCGATGGTGCTATCCTCGTGGTTGCTGCAAACGACGGTCCACTTCCACAAACTCGTGAACACGTCCTTCTTGCGAAGCAAGTTGGTGTGCCAAAGATTCTTGTCTTCCTTAACAAGATGGACCTCGCTGACCCAGAACTCGTTGAACTCGTTGAAATGGATATCCGCGAACTGCTTGCGAAGAATGGATTCGACGAAGACGCTCCAATCATCAAGGGTTCTGCTACGAAGGCTCTTGAAGGTGACGCAGCTTCTGAAGACGCTATCATGGAACTCGTTGCAGCTCTTGACAGCTACGTTCCAGAACCAGCACGCGACCTTGACAAGCCATTCCTTATGCCAATTGAGGACGTATTCTCAATTAAGGGTCGTGGTACTGTTGCAACCGGTCGTATCGAAACTGGTGTTATTAACATCAACGACCCAGTTGAAATTGTCGGTGTGAAAGCAACCCAAACTTCAACTGTAACTGGTATCGAAGCCTTCAAGAAGAACCTTGACCGCGGTCAAGCAGGTGACAACGCCGGTCTCCTTCTTCGTGGTATTGAGCGCGAAGACATCGAACGTGGCCAGGTTATTGTTAAGCCAGGTTCAATCACTCCACACACCGAGTTTGAAGCTGAAGTCTACATCCTGAAGAAGGAAGAAGGCGGACGCCACACTCCATTCTCTAAGGGTTACAAGCCACAGTTCTACTTCCGTACAACTGACGTAACCGGTGAAGTTGAACTTCCAGCTGACAAGGAACTTGTTATCCCTGGTGACACACTTACCTTCAAAGTGAAGCTTCTCGCGCCTATCGCTATGGAGCAAGGTCTCAACTTTGCAATCCGCGAAGGTGGTAAGACTGTTGGTGCCGGTGTTGTAACCAGCATCATCAAGTAACGCTTGTAGAATAAAATAGTTCTCCTATTTTACACCTCGAAAACACCCCCTCGTGGGGTGTTTTTGTGTAGGAATATTCGGTATGATGGGGTGAGTGAGCAGTAGTAAAAAACAACGCGTTAACAAGAAACGTCTGATGATCGAGGCGGGGTGCTTGATGAGCATTGCGGTTGGCATATTGGTATTTTTGACGCTCTATAGTAATTCAGTCACACAAAAAGTGACCGTCGATAGCAATACGCAAAACACACTTGCCGTGGAAACAGCCAAACAGGTCGAGGATATTAAAGCCAGAAAAGCAGCTGAGCTCAAAGCTCAGCAAGAAGCCGAGGCAAAAGCTGCCGCCGAATCCGCACGTTCGTCTTTAGGGAGCGACACAACGTCTGTCGATTCTTTGAAGTGCAACCGCGCTTCTTCCCATAAAAATCCAAATGAAATTGATGTGCTCGTTAATAAGAAGCACTGTTTGCAACCGGTTACCTTTGCGCCAAACGACCTCGTGACGTCTAATGGGGCGACACTAAGCGCTAAAGCAATCACAGCCTATAATCAACTCTTCGCAGCCGCCGCAGCCGCCGGGCAAGGATTTTCTGTAACCAGCAGTTATCGGTCGTATAATGATCAAGTTGCTACGTATAACTATTGGGTGAATACCAGTGGGCAAGCGGGCGCTGATACCTATAGCGCACGTCCAGGCTATAGTGAGCATCAAACCGGCCTTGCCTTCGATGTAGCAGCCGGGAGCTGCGCACTTGATTGCTTTGGTTCTACCAGTCAGTATCAGTGGCTCCAGCAAAACGCTACTGACTATGGATTCATTCAGCGGTACTATGCCGGATCAGAGAGTATAACAGGATATAAAGCAGAGGAATGGCACTATCGCTATGTAGGGGTGGCTGTGGCCAAGGATATGAAAGCCAAAGGCGTAAAAACACTTGAGCAGTACTGGGGACTGACTGGCGGTGGATACTAGCCAGCCTTGTCAAAATGTAATAGATCTGGTATTATTGTAAGCGTATTACTTATTATCTCGACAACTTGATCAGACGTAAGCTCAGTGGAGATACGAATCGAATCAAGGTTACGAGGTCGCCACCCGGCGTAATAGGGTAGGGAAGTCCGTCGTGACTTTCCCGCACTTAGAAAGGTTTCTTCCCCATGGCAGAAGCAGCACAAGAAGGTCTTCGAATTCGTATTCGCCTCAAAGCATACGACCACAAAGTCATCGACCAATCAGCAAAGCAAATTATTGATACCGCCCTTCGTACTGGCGCAACTATTGCTGGCCCAGTGCCCCTTCCAACGCGTCGTAGTACATTTACCGTTGTGAAGTCACCACACGTTTATAAAAAAGGTGGTGAAGCATTTGAAATGCGCGTTCACAAGCGTTTGATAGACATTACCGGTGCGACACCAAAGACGATTGATAGCCTCCAGAACCTCAGCCTTCCAGCTGGCGTTGACGCTGAAATCCGAATGTAAGAACTCTACATTTGAAAAATCCCCTCACTACAGAGGGGATTTTTTCGTAGGCTATGTGCTACATATTCTCAATGAGCTGTGCTTGTTGCGCCTCAAGAAGGGTTGCAACTTCAACTTGCAGTTTGATAATCCAGAGCTGCGCTATAACGATAAATGCAATGAGTATAATCCAGTAGATCGTTTGCTTAGTAATTTTAAATGTTTTAAATGGAACGGGAGCAGGCGCAACGCGGAACGAACGAAGCTGGGCGGCGTTAACTGCTTTCGTTGTCTTCTTAGACGTTGCTTTAGAAGCGACACTCTTTTTGATGGCCGGTTTTTTACTCGCAGGTTTCTTTGCCGGTGCTTTTTTTGTCGCTGGTTTCTTCGTTGTTGCCATAGTACCCTTTTTAACTTACGTTATTAACAATAGTATGCTTAAAGTATGCCTAAAATGTGCAATAAACACAAGCATTTTACCTGTAGGTTGTCGTACGGGAGCTAACAGGGGTTGACCTAAGTAAAAAGATATGCTAGTGTTAGAAAGGTAACTTTACTAGAAATAACAGACGATTCTTGGTGAATTGGTAAGTCCGTAACCGGATACTGCCAGCCACCAAGAATTTTAAGTGGGAGAATGAAGAGCATGAAAGCACTTCTCGGTACCAAAATTGGTATGACCCAAATCATCAGCGAGGATGGACGTGCAGTACCTGTTACGTTAATTCAAGCTGGGCCTGTGACTGTGACTCAGGTAAAAACTGTCGAAACCGACGGTTACAACGCAGTCCAAGTAGGATTTGATGAGGGTAAGAACCTGAGCAAGGCCGTGGCTGGACACCTTAAGGCAGCCAACGTAACTCCGAAGCATATTCGTGAGTTTCGCGTTGAAGACGAGTCAGAACAACTGACCGTTGGAAACACTATCGACGTCACCGTATTCGAGCTAGGCGATGTAGTTGACGCTACAGGTATTAGCAAGGGTAAGGGGTTCGCCGGAACTATTAAACGGCACAACTTCGAACGCCACAAGAAAACCCACGGTGGTAAAGGTAACACTCGCCGCCCAGGTTCAATTGGTTCGATGTATCCACAAAAAGTCTTTAAAGGTAAGCGTATGGCGGGCCGCATGGGACACGATCAAGTGACAGTAAAGAACTTGGTGGTGAGCTATATCGACGTCGAGAACAACCTTATCGGCCTTAAGGGTGCTGTGCCTGGTCCTAAGAAGGGCCTCATCCACATCAACGTAGCTGGAGGGAAAGCATAATGGCGGCAAACGACACTAAGACTGTTGCTAAAGCACCAGTTGCTTCACCGAAGCTTCCTGAAGAAGTATTTGCGGTTGAGGTAAACAACCACGAGCTCCTAAAGCGTGCGTACGATGCATATCTTGCAAACAACCGTACCAGCGCAGCTCGTACACTGACACGTGGAGAAGTTCGCGGTGGTGGTAAGAAGCCATGGAAGCAAAAGGGTACTGGACGCGCCCGTTTCGGTTCAAGCCGAAACCCAATTTGGCGCGGCGGTGGTATCGTTTTTGGTCCACGTGGTAACGAAAACTACTCGATCAAGATCCCAACTCAAGCAAAGCGACAAGCTGTAAAGCAAGCGCTCACACTTGCAAGCCAGGCAAACAAAATCCACACTGTGGATGTAAAGACAACTGGTAAGACCGCTGAAGTAGCGAAGTTCTTAGCTGATAACAACTACGACCGTAAGGTACTGATTGTTGTTGACGCAAAGACACCTGAGCTGATTCGCGCAACAAACAACCTTGAAAATGTACTGCTCATCAGCACTAAATACCTCAGTGTGTTCCACATTCTGAACGCTGATCACATTCTTCTTTCAACCACATCTGTTCCAACCCTCAAAAGTTGGCTCGTAAAGGAGGAAGCGTAATATGGCTAAAAACCTATCAACTATCCTCGTCACTCCTGTAACGACTGAGAAAGCCTATGGCCTCAGTCAGAAGAACGTCTATGTATTTAACGTTCCTATGGAAGCGAATAAAAATGAAATCGTTGACGCTATCGAAGCGCAGTACGATGTCACCGTAAACGCTGTCAAAACACTGGTACAACAAGGCAAAGCTGTTCGTTTCTCTCGTGGAAAGAACCGTTATCCTGGCACTACCAAGCGGACTGACAGCAAAAAAGCATATGTAACCCTTGCTGCGGGAAGCTCACTTGCACTATTTGAAACGCCAGCAGAAGAGGAGACGAAGTAATGGCTTTGAAGCAATACAACCCAACCACTCCTGCTCGCCGTGGCATGACCTCTCAAGACTTAAGTGATATTACAACACGTAAGCCACTGAAGAGCCTCACAAAGAGCAAGAAGCAAAACGCAGGTCGTAATAATTCGGGTCGCATTACGGTGCGTCACCGTGGTGGTGGTGTCAAACGTCACTACCGTCTCATGAACCACAACCTGCCTGCAGGCGCAGTGGTGACCGTTGAGCACATCGAGTACGACCCAAACCGCTCAGCACGCATTGCTCGTGTAAAAGACCAAAACGGTCTGTACCACTACATTCTGGCTGATACTTCAATGACTGTTGGTAAAGAAATTCGAAGTGGCGCTGAGGCACCAATCGAATCTTCAAACCGCATGCCACTGGCGAACATTCCAGTTGGTACACAAATTTACGCTATTGAGCTTCACCCAGGTAAGGGCGCACAAATCGTTCGTTCTGCTGGTACAAAAGCGCAACTTATGGCTAAAGAAGGTGACTACGCACAAGTACGTCTTCCTTCTGGAGAAGTTCGTAAGTTCCGACTTGAAGCAACTGCAGCTATTGGTGTCGTCGGTAACGTTCAGCACCAAAACATTAAAATTGGTTCAGCCGGTCGTAAACGACGTAAGGGTATTCGCCCAACCGTACGTGGTGTTGTTATGAACGCCGCAGATCACCCACATGGTGGTGGTGACGGTGGACGTCACGGTGCTGGTAAAGCACCACGCACTCCATGGGGTCAACTTACCCTTGGATACCGTACTCGTCGCCGTAAAGACGTGGCTGGTAATATTGTAAGGTCGCGCCACGACGCGAAGAGGAAGAAGTAATATGAGTCGATCATTGAAAAAAGGTCCTTTTATCGACTTCAAGCTCGCGAAAAAAGTAGCGGCCTTGAGTCTTGAAGACCGAACGATCATTAAAACCTGGGCTCGTGCCAGCACGATCACCCCAGAGATGGTAGGTCGTACCATTGCCGTTCATAACGGTAAAGTACACGTACCAGTGCTTGTTTCGGAAAACATGGTTGGTCACAAACTCGGTGAGTTTAGCCCAACACGTAAGTTCCGTAAACACGGTGGAAAGGCGAAGTAATATGGCTGATAAAACTGTAGTACGCTCATACGCAAAGAATGTTGACTTGGCTCCACGTAAGGTAAGCCTCGTTGCAAGTCTTGTCCGTGGCCGTACGGTAGCCGATGCTATCGTCATCTTGAACCACACCCCTAAGCGAGCTGCGCTCGTAGTTCGTAAGGCAATTGAAAGTGCCAAAGCGAACGCAATCAATAACCACGGTTTCGACGGCGCATCATTAACACTTGCTACTTTATCTGTAACGACAGGTACTCGTTTGAAGCGCTTCACCCCGGCAAGCCGTGGGCGTGCACTTCCTTTCCAGAAGAAAACTTCAAACATCTTGGTTGAAGTAACTGGTGAGTTGAAACCAAAGAAGGCACCTGCAAAGGCAGCTGAAGCAAAGGTTGAAGAAGTAGTTGCTGCAACTGCTCCAAAGACTGCTGCAAAGAAGCCTGCTGCGAAGCCAGCGAAGAAAGAGGAGAAGAAATAATGGGACAGAAGGTAAATCCAACCAGTTTCCGTCTCCAGGTTCACAAGAACTGGGATTCACGCTGGTTTGCCCACAAAAAAGACTTTTCTCGCCTGCTTATCGAAGACATTAAAATTCGTGAGCACGTTGAAAAGCGTTTCGCGAGCCGTCCGACGATTGCTCGTGTTGAGATCGAACGCTCAGCAAACCTTGTTACGGTAACAATTCACACTGCGAAAGCTGGTGTTGTCATCGGACGCGGTGGTGCTGGTGTGACCGAACTCAAAAAAGAACTCGAGAAGCTTGCAAGCCTCCCAGTTCGTATTAACATTGAAGAAGTAAAACGCCCAGACCTTTCTGCGAAGCTTGTTGCCGAAAACATCGCTCACCAGTTAGAGCGCCGTGGTAACTTCCGTCGTGCCCTAAAAATGTCTGCGCAAAACGTTATGGCTGCCGGTGCAAAGGGTGTTCGTATCCAGGTATCTGGTCGTCTGAACAACGCTGAAATGGCTCGTCGTGAGAAAATCAGCGAAGGTTCAGTACCACTCCATACGCTCCGTGCTGACGTTGACTTCCACACTGCACGTGCTGCACTTCCTGGTGCTGGTATAGTTGGTGTAAAAGTCTGGATTTACAAAGGTGAAAGGAGCTAATCGATATGTTATTACCTAAGAAGATGAAGTATCGAAAAGTTCGTAAAGGCCGCAACGATGGTATTGCTACCGCTGGTAACTACATCGCTTTCGGCGATTACGCACTCCAATCGCAGCAAAACAATGATATTACCTCCCGCCAAATTGAATCAGCTCGTCAGGCGATGACCCGCTACATCAAGCGTGGTGGTAAAATCTGGATCCGTATCTTCCCGCACCTTCCACGTACCCGTAAGCCACAGGACGTAAAGATGGGTGGTGGTAAAGGTGCTCCAGAGTTCTACGTAGCGCGTGTGAAAGCTGGTACCGTATTGTTTGAAATGAAGGGTGTCGATGAAGCAATTGCTCGTGAAGCAATGCGCCTCGCTGCCCACAAACTTCCAGTAAAGACTAAGTTTATTGTGAAGGAGCAAGCATAATGGCTGACAAAAAAGCACCTACCACCGCACCTAAAGCAACCAAGAAGGCTACTGAAGTGAAGACACTTGCACAGCTTCATGAAGATCTTGCAAAGATCCGCAATGACTACCAAGAATCACGCCGTAGCCACCGTATGGGAGAACTCGTGAACCCACGTGTCCTTACCGTACAGCGAAAAGATGTAGCTCGTGCGCTGACTGCTATCAAGCAGGCTGAACTCGCCGCTGCGAAGTCAGATACTAAGGAGGAAAACTAATATGGCTAAGCAATTAACCGGTATTGTCACCTCTGATAAAGCTGACAAGACTATCGTTATCACGGTGACGAGCCGTGAGACACACCCAATTTACGGTAAGCAGTACACTGTTAGCCGTAAATACACCGCTCATGATGAAACGAATGAAGCAAATGAAGGTGACCGCGTTACTATTAAGGAAACCCGTCCAATCTCTAAGAACAAATCATTTGTACTTGTGAGTGTCGATGAACGTTCACACGGTACCATCGAGCTCAACGCCGATGTCACCGAGAATGAGGGAGACAAATAATATGATCCAGCAAGAATCACGACTTAAGATTGCCGACAACAGCGGTGCAAAGGAAATCCTTTGTATCCGTGTGCTTGGTGGTACCGGACGTCGTTATGCGCGTGTTGGTGACGTTATTGTCGCAACCGTCAAGGACGCAAACCCAACCGGTAACGTGAAGAAGAAGTCAGTAGTGAAGGCGGTCGTTGTTCGTACAAAAGACCAAATTCGCCGTAAAGATGGCAGCACGATCTCATTTGATGAAAATGCTGCAGTGATCATCAACGACGACAAAACACCTAAGGCTACCCGTGTCTTTGGCCCAGTGCCACGTGAGCTACGTGACCTCGGTTACAACAAGATCATTAGCCTTGCGCCGGAGGTACTCTAGTATGCCTGCAATCAAACGCATCAAAAAAGGTGACACCGTAAAGATTATCAGCGGTGCTGACAAAGGCACAACCGCGAAGGTACTATCAGTTTTGACAAGCAAAGGCGCTGTCCTGCTTGAAGGTATTGGTCAGAAGCACCGTCACGTCAAGCCAAACCAACTCAACCCACGTGGTGGTAGCAAGGACATTCATGTCCCAACGCAACTTTCAAAGGTTGCATTGGTGATTGACGAAAAAACCGGCAAGACCAGTCGCGTCGGATATGTTAAAAACGCAGATGGCGGCATCACTCGTGTGGCGCGCCAAAACAACAGTAAGGAGATTAAGTAATGGCTAAAGCTACTACAATCACCGCTCCTCGCCTGAAAGCCTTGTACAATGACACCATTGTTAAGGAACTCCAAGCCGAACTCGGTCTTTCAAATGTCAATGAAGTTCCAAAGCTTGAAAAAATCATTGTCAGCGCAGGAATCGGTAAGAACAAAGATGACAAGCACCACTACGAAGTTGTGCGTAACACCATCACGAAAGTGACTGGTCAATCACCAGTCGACCGTATGGCAAAGAAATCAATTGCTGGTTTCAAGATCCGTGCGGGCATGAACCGTGTTGGTATTAACGTCACGCTTCGCGGCGCTCGTATGTACGAATTCCTCGACCGCCTTGTAAACGTATCATTGCCACGTGTTCGTGACTTCCACGGTGTGAGTAACAAGGCGTTTGACAAGGGTGGAAACTACAACCTTGGTGTGGTTGAGCAATCAATCTTCCCAGAACTTAGCTTCGAAGAAACCCAACATGCCCACGGCCTGCAAGTTACCTTTGTTATCAAGAACGGCAACAAAGAAGCAAGCAAGGCACTATTGGTAAAATTCGGAATTCCATTCGAGAAAGAAGGAGGCGCACGCTAATGGCTAAAACATCTGCTGTCGTCCGCGACGAAAAACGCAAGAAGATGATTGTTAAGTATGCTGCAAAGCGTGCAGAGCTTAAAGAACTCGGTGACCAAGATGGTCTCCAGAAGCTTCCACGAAACAGCTCACCAACCCGTCACAAAAACCGCGACGCCCTTCACGGCCGTCCTCACGGATACATGCGCCGTTTTGGCCTGAGCCGTATTAACTTCCGTGAAAAAGCAAGCAAGGGTGAAATCCCTGGTGTTACTAAGAGTAGTTGGTAGGAAAGGAATAAGATATGTCATTACAATCAACTGACCCAATCGCCGACCTACTCACTCGTATTCGTAACGCTGTGATGGTTGGGAAAAACGAAATCACCGTACCTTCAAGCAAATTGAAAGTAACGGTTGCTGAACAACTGAAGAAGGCTGGCTATGTAACCGGCGTAAAAATTGAAGCAGCAAAACCTCGCGACATTCTTGTTGTGACGATTAACAAGCCTGGTGAGAACTCGACTATCAACGAAATCAAGCGCCTCTCAAAGCCTGGACGCCGTGTGTACGTAAGTGCCACTGACATCCCTAAGGTCAAGAGCGGTCGTGGTATTGTTCTAGTCAGCACCTCAAAGGGTGTTGTTACCGGCCAAGAAGCTGTCAAGCAAAAGCTTGGTGGTGAATTGCTGCTGAGCGTTTACTAGCTTGTTCATTCAATCAAAAAAAAGACCTGTCGAACCGGCAGGTCTTTTTTGTAGAAAAAGGAAAAGGTGTCCGAAGACACCTAAACCTTAACGAACTCCTCTCTTGACTCGCTTCTTGTAGCGCTTGCGGGGCGCGGAAGTGGTTGCCGTGGCAGCTTTAGGGACTGCCGCTCTTGCTCTTGCGGACCTAACCGCTTCCAAGGATGCGAAGTAGCTCTTGTATAGACGAATCTGCCACCAAAGCAATCCGGCAAGCGCTGCGGATCCCAATGAGTACATGGCGATGTCGATCCAGTCGAAGTTGCCGATGTATGGCACGGGTGCGTCAGCGTTGGCGTTCACGTATCCGGAAAACAATTCGTACGCGACGGAGATGGCTAGCGCGAAGGGTACTACCTTCAGCCGGTTTATCGTGTACTCCATGTCCGA
>JBIIRX010000014.1:0-14944 GCA_044341315.1 Saccharimonadales bacterium (SeqCode) | reverse complement strand
CTTCGGCTATTTCCGGCGAGCGGCTTAATGAGAGACCGTTGATAAGATCAAGAGTACTCTTAAAATCTTTTTCGCCATCAATTTCATCGTACTTCTCGTCGGGAAACTGTTTGACGGCGTTAGTGTAGTCATCAGTCCAAAGCTGCACCACCTTTTCATGAATACCCTCTTTGATAGGCTTCTTGGCGATACTAGCTTTACCTTTTCGTCGCTTAAAGATATCATCAAGCGTCGTCGTCGTGGCTGCAATCAGCTTCTCGTTTTCTTCAGTCAGAGTATCTATTTGCGCTTGTGCTTTATCATTCAGGTCTGATTGTTCCTGGATACGCTTCTCTAGGTCAACGTCAACTTTACCGAAGTCAGCCTTTACGCCTTTGATTCCGCCGCCGTCCTGTAACAGTAATTGCTCTGATACGAAGTGTTTGTTATAGATGCGGAGATTGGCTTCATCGTGCGTTTTCAAGTATTCTGTACGCAAGCCAAGCGCAAGAGAGCTTTTGCCATTACCGTTAGGCGCGAAGAATATATTGGAGCGCCCAAATAAGCAGCTCGGTCCGGTATAGCCTGTAAATGATTTGAGTGTAAAATCTGTTACTTTTTCAACTGGCGTCATCAGATCTAATTTTACCGCCCAACTCCTCTAATGGCTACCATAAGTACTTTGAAAAAGAAAGAAGACCCCTGTTCTCTCGCAGAGCGAAAAACACGAATCTTCTTAACTCAATTATATATAGAGATTAATTATTTTTAACTCCTTACTTCACGTACTGTTCAAGTATACGGGTCGAGCAAACGTATCAAGGTCGTTCGTTCACTGGTAAACGTCAGGAGCGCTCCACCTTGACACCTTTGCCATGCGACCCCGTCAGGTAACTCCGTTACGTAAAGTAAAGGAGGAAGACATGACTAGCGTAGCTGAAGCAACACAAACTGTAGCCACCGAGTATAACGGGTGGAGCAATCGAGAAACGTGGGTGGTAAACCTGTGGCTCTCAGGTGAACCGTCTAGTTATAGCGTACTGATGGAAGCTGTGAGTATGCAATGTCCCGCAGTCGACAAAGCTGACTGGCTTAAAGAACGGTTAGAGTGGCAGCTAAACGATGAGATCAAGGAGGCCTGTATGTGGCGCGACTTACTACAACACGCCTTTCGACAAGTTGACTGGTTAGAGATTATCAAAGCTAATCTCGACTAGCTAACGACGTCCTGAGCATGACGCTAAACTGCTCCTATCGTCATGCTGTACGGAACTAAGTGGCAGCATGTAAGAGGCTTCCTCCCTCTGTCTTTTCATTATACGGGTGAACGAACCGCATCAAGGTCGTTCGTCCCATTGGTAAACGTCAAGGGGCGCTCCACCTTGACCCAGTTCGTTGCAGCCCGTCGCCCTCTGACAGAGAGGCAGGAAGCCCTCTCGATAAAGCAAGGAGGGTCTTATGGACACCGACACGATACCAAACGAAACATCAGCAAAGATCGCTGCGCTCAATGACGCGCATCGTCGTAGCAATCCAGTGCGTTACATGATTACGCGCGGCGTATCTGCAAAGATGGATTTGCAAAGAGTCATCAGCATGGTACGGAGTTACGATGTCTTTAACGAAGACAATGACCCATACGGAGAGCATGATTTTGGACAAATCAAGCTCGACGGCGAGACACTGTTTTGGAAAATAGATTACTACGACCAGCAGTTGTCCGGTTGGTGCGATCCGCTCAGTCCGGATTGTAACCGAGTCTTAACGGTGATGTTAGCTGAGGAATACTAACCTCGGCTTTTTTAGTCCTGGGTGTGACTTAAAACCGCCCGACAAAGTTTAACTCTAAAGGAGAAAAGCATGTATATCACAGTTAGCGAAGCAGCACATCAGAAAATTGAGGACAGTCGAGAAAGCTGGGCAGAAGTAGCCAAGAAATTCGGCTGGTACTTTGAACCATTCTATATTCAAGTATGGATTGACGAGTTTGGTGAGGTTGTTGATACCGTTGGCCATAAAGGTATGCAAGACTCACGCGGCGATATACTCATATCCGATGAGCTTGATGATGGCGTAGAATAGCCATCGTATCAGTCCTGAGCAAGACGATAAAAGGCTCTACAAGTCAGATAACGATAGGAGTTCGTCAGTGTCATCAATACTTGTCCAAATAGTGTCGCTTGCGGCTGCACCCTTGAGCGCACTCATAGTAGTCGTATACACAACCAAGTCATCGTCTATGTCGGCACGGTTGATCGCAGCACTGGCCGCACGTCTCGCACGAGTTTCAGTTACACCTTTCTCGGCCACAAGGAGCAAGCCAGGCAATTCGCTATTCGTAACCTCCCAGCCACCCTCGTCGAAGAACTCGGCATAACTGGTAATCCGGCGATCAAGTATGTTGCGCGGCAGACTATCAGGAATGACATCTAAGAAGAAACGCTTTGGGGTGTCACCAAGTTTGAGCGACAGAAAGGCATCAGGCGGGCTATCGGGAAAATAGCTAAAGCGGCTCATATCGCGGCGGAGGTAGACTTTCAAATCTGGGTACTGATGCTTCAGGGCGTTCGTGAGGCTATAGACATCTAAGGTGTGAGAAACAAATGCTTGGCTTAGGACTTTATCACGATAGCTGGCCTTTATGGTTGCTTCGGTAATGTGGTCGTGACCATCAAGGGCTTGTAGCGATTTGAGGCCTTTCGGCGTCAAATAGTAGGCTGCTGGCACACCGAGTAGCTTGAGTCGCTTTTCCTGTCTCATAGCTACTAATCCATGCTTAATAAGGACGTTTAATTTCTCATACAAACTAGACCCTGCTTTAATACCTAGACTATCTGCTACTAACTGACGACTACCAAACCTGTACTTATACAGAACTTCTAATATGTCTATTTGACCTTGTTTTAATGCTGATCGTTTATCTGCCATGCTACTATCTCGTGTTCACTGTCTCTGCTTCTTATTTTCTATATATGTATATATATAAGAAAGAGAGAAAAAATACAAGTAATAACAGATGTAAATAAGGGTATAAATACCGCATACCGATATTCGGCATAATTTAAGAGGTAAAATAAGTAAAAAGTATTGCTTTTTATTTTAATTAGTAATACTATTTATATAGAGATTGTACGTTAACAATTCGGCTAGTCACAGGTAAAGGGGGCGACATGATGGAGCGTGAATTACTTGAAAAGGAGGCAATGGCAGAAGTATGCGCCTGCTGGTATTACGACCTAGCGGATACGCTTTACGAAACGTCAGACGACGACCTATTAGCTATCGTGAACCATACGCATACATGTATTACATGTGAGCGCTAAATAGTATTACATGTTAAAATAAGGGCAAATGTCCAGAAAGATAGTCAACATGCAAATACGTGTCACAGACGACCTACGCGAGCGTGCAAAGGCCGTTGCTAAGAAGCATGGACTAACGCTTAGCGAGCTTGTGTTACAACTACTTGCTCAAACGGGCGACAAACAGCTCAAAGATTTAGTGAGCAAAGAACTTAAAGAACGACCAAAGCCAGGACGACCCTGGGACAAATAAACTACTAGCCGAGTTGTTAGCCTGGAAATCTCCACATAAGGAGGGTACATGTCACGACCAAAGGGCAGCAAAAATCAGCAAGCAATCGCAACTCCCGACACAGTGCAATTCACTATCGATGAACGTATTAAGTTTATTGCTGATTTGATTGCTGACCGTATTGCCGAAGACGAGGCCGACGGCTTCCCTCTGCTCAAAAAGATACAGGAGGTAGACAATGCTTCAAAGCAGCAAACAGCGTAACGCAGTCCTAGCGGTTCGTGTATCAACTGTTGGGCAGGGCATTGATGGCGACTCGCCAGAAGCTCAGATCGAGCAAGGCAAGCGCTATGCTCCTCCGCATGGCATCAATATCACCAAAATCCTAACGTATCTTGAGTCGGCCGCCGGTGATAATCAGCCGATGCAGCATGTGATTGATTATGCCATCGACCCGAAAAACGACATTGACGTTATCCTTGTCAAATCCATTGACCGTTTCACCCGTGCTGGTGCGATGGTGTACGAGCAGCTCAAAAAACAGCTTGAACCCCGTGGCGTCCATCTTGAAGACATGTATGGCGTCATTAGTAATGCAAAGATCAACACGCTAGAGCATCTCGGTATGGAGTATAAGTGGAGCGTTACCACGCCGTCACGCAAAACAGAGTTACTTGAGGCTGAACGTGCCAAAGACGAAGTACGCGATATTCTAACGCGCATGATTGGCTCGGAAATCCGCTACACACAGATCGGCTATTGGTCGCGTGCAGCGCTGTACGGCTATGAAACGAGCAAACTTGAAACCGTGAACGGTAAACGAGCTATTCTTGTGCCGCAAACCGACCAAGCGCCCATTATTCGCAAGATGTACGATATGCGAGCCTCTGGCGTCTATAGTGACGACCAAATAGCTGACGAAATGAACCGACTCGGCTTTCAAACTCCTATCAAGGTAATTCGTGATAAGTTAGACCGGACTAAAATTGTGAGACGCTCCGGCGGTAAGAAGATGACCGGCAAGTTGTTGCGTGTCTATGTCGCAAAGACTATCTATGCAGGCGTAAACACGGAGAAATGGACTGGCGATAAGCCGGTACTATGTAAGTTTGACGGCCTCGTATCCATCGAACTATGGAATAAAGCCAACCGCGGCAAGATTAGTATTGCGCTCAATCCTGACGATCCAGACCACCCGAATGTTACCCGTGCGCCAAAGCAAGAGAAATTCGCAAAGAAGAACGTATATAACGAGGAGTTCCCATATCGCAAAGTAGTGCTGTGTCCGGAATGCAGCAACCCGTTACTTGGGAGTGCTTCTCGTGGTAAATCAGGCAAATACTACCCTGCATATCACTGTAGCCATCACGGTCACTATTTCCGCGTTCCTAAAGGCGAGTTCGATGACAAGATAAATCAGTTCATCGAGCGTGTTATCGTCGATCCTGCGCGTTTTGACGAGGTTCTGAAGGCCGTACAGACCGTATGGGAGCAGCGCCAAGTGCGTGTGCAGGACGAGGGCGAATTACGCGATAAGAGGCGCGAGGAGCTTGAGGCTCAAATGCGCGTTATCGTTGACAAAATGAGGCTTGTTTCATCACCGACTGCAATTAAATACATGGAGGAGGACTTAACCAAAATAGAGCAGCAAATTAACGATTTAGACGCTCGTAATGGCGAGCTAGAAACGCAAGGAGGCGTCGATATGCCAACAATCTTGAAATATATTGAATACTTTGTGGAACACCTCAAAGAATTGCTCATTGACCACTGTAACCCGATACTTCGAGCACGTTATTTTGGGGTGTTATTCGACAAAATGCCAAGCTATGCAGAAATAGATTGTGGAACACCAGAAAATGAAAAAGTTCCAGAGGTCAACGAGCTTTTCAAGCTTGTATTGTCTGGAACGTCTTCATTGGTGCGCGCGAGAGGACTTGAACCTCCACGAGTGCAATACTCACTAGCCCCTCAAGCTAGCGCGTCTACCAATTCCGCCACGCGCGCATTAGAGGTAAGTATAGCAGATTGTTTACTGTTTTTAAAGCCCCTTACCACGTCGCACCTTTAAGAGTCTTGTCAGGGTAGTCGATATGCTGTATACTACCTCTTTAGTCGGGCGCTTAGCTCAGTTGGCTAGAGCACCTCGTTTACACCGAGGGGGTCGGGGGTTCGAGCCCCTCAGCGCCCACCACGACATTATAGAAATACGCCCCTCATGAGGCGTATTTTTGTTGCTGCACTACTTGATTAAGGGGTAGTAAAGACCGACCGCTCACCTACCGTCCAATAACGTACCGAATTATAGCGGTCGATTGCCGAGTTTAGATTCGCCTCTCGCGGCACCGCATGGACGCTGTTGGTGTGCACATATTGGGCAGTTGACTGATACAGCCCAATTGCCGGCACATCTGACAGCCACTGATTAGCAAAGGTAATGTACTTCGCGTTACGTAAGTCCGGCTCTAAACGGGCACGGGCACTGCTGAGCGCGTCGTCACCAATTGGGTTCTTGTAATTTGAGAAGTTAAACCCACTGCTTGCCTGCGAACTATGCCAATACGCATACACATCAGGGTCAGCGCCAATTGTGAGCTGGTACAGGAGTACATCGAAACGGCGTTGTTGCAGCACTTCCTGGGCAACATTCTGTGCTGGGTCGCGTGGGTCGACGATATTTGTTGTAACAGTTATGCCAAGTTCTTGCCATTGCTGTGTGAGGACCTCAAGTGCTTTCTCAAAATCAGGATTCTTGGTTGTCACAACATTCAGCGTCAATGCTTGATCGTCTTTCATGCGTGTTGAACCCCTCAATACCCAGCCCGCTTCTTCGAGCAATGCCGTCGCTTGTTGCGTGTTACGGGCTGGAGCCTTCGGCACATTACCGGTGAGTTGGTCTTGCACAAACGGAAGGTCGAGTGCAGGCAACGACTTCGAGACCGCGGCACGAACCGCTGCCGTATCCGTTGCGAGTTGCAAGGCGCGACGAACTTTAACGTCACTCAGCTTGGCGCTGGCCGTATTAAGAATGGCGTAAACACCAGAATTAACTGGGTCGTTATCTACTTGATAGCGCTGTGTATTAACACGGGCTGCAGTGGTAACCGGTAGGTCGCTCGCAGCGTTCACCTCAGACGTTGCTAGAGCCCTTAGTATCGCATCGGTATCGTTATAGACATGCAGCTGTATCCGATCTAGTTTTGGTGCACCTCGGTAATACGAATTATTTGCTGTCAAGTGAACGATTTTACGACCAGTAGCTGAATCAACATTCTGGAGAAGCCGAAGCGCAAACGGGCCACTGCCCACAGGGGCGCTACTAAAACTGTTCTCACGAAGCTGCGCCGGACGAATATCACGCAGCACATGCTCTGGAAGGATCGGCAAGAAACGCAAAGCATGCGGAAATGCTGCGTACACGGCCGGGAGGGTAAACTTCACGGACGTATCATCCACTGCTTCCGCCTTAATGTTTGACCATCCCGTCAACGTCGTTCGAGTCGTCGGGTCTTTCAAGAGGTTTACTGTGAACACGACATCTCGTGCTCGTACGTAGCGGCCGTCGCTCCACTGAGCATCGGGCCGAATGGTAAATGTATATTGTAGCTGGTCCTGGCTAATAGTCATGCCGTCGGCCAAATCATATCCGAGTGCGCCAGTGTCATCATAGTTAAGCAGCCGTGAAAACAATAATTCGCCGGCTGCCTCTTCAGCGCCAGATTGTGCAAAAATTGGGTTCAGTGTATTGACCGGTCCAAGCACGGCTTCTGCATACGTACCACCGGTGGCATACGCAGTTGTGCGATATTCGTTCTGGTACCACCAAAACTGAAGCCCAGTTGCACCAATAAGAACACCGATAATTAATGCCCATAACGCAATCCGCTGTCGCACTTCGCGGATGGAATGCCAGCGCTTAAAGACAAATCGACGAGCATGCTTAACGGTTGCACCCTCAACCTTTTTCATACGGCGCGTTAAATCTTTAGAGCTAAAACTCATCTTTTGAAGACGACGCCATTTTGGTGGATCAGTATCAGACACGTACGACACCCTTAACTAGGAATTAGAAGGCCAGCAAGAATCGATAGTACAAATATAACCGCAAAGACAATTGAAACTTCGAATAAGTTACGGTCGAGGCCGCGACGGCTGGTGTACAGTTCGCCCGAACTCCCAAAACCAGCACCAAGGGTCGCACCACGTTGCTGGAGAAGAATAGAAATGACCATAAGAATGGCTGAGCCAACCATCAGAACTTGCAAAATTGTATTAATTGACATGATAACTCCTGCGTTTTTCAGCGCGAATTTCTATCGCTGCACTTACTATATAGTTTATCAGACTTAAGATGATTCCGGTAATAATCGAGTTACCAAATGACATCGATAAGTGTGGTGCGAGTTGCAAGGTAATATACACAAGCACTCCATTAATAATGATCGTGAAGAGCCCAAGCGTCAGCAAAATTGCCGGCAAAGAGACGATAACGAATAGTGGCTTCAGAAGCGTGTTAGCCAACGAGAAAATCAACCCAGCCAACACGAACCCCCAGAAACCAGCAGTCGCAACCTCATCGTGATAGCCAGTTCCGAGTAAACGGAACGCGATCCATAACCCGAATGAGTTCAGCGCCCAACGGACGATAAATAAGAGAAATTGTTGTTTCATATCTTATAAAAGTATACCACGAAGCGTGTTTACAGCCCAGTTGGCAACGCCCCTGATAAATTGCGATGCCCGTCTTCTGTAATCAGAATATCATCTTCAATACGGACCCCGATTTTTTCTTCTGGAATATAGATTCCCGGCTCAACGGTGAGTATCATACCAGGCTTGAGAGCCTCATGCCCACCGAGCGACTCGTGTACATCGAGGCCAAGCCCATGGCTTATCGCATGTGGGAAATATCGATGATAGTCTGAATCGGTTTTTAGCAGTCCGATTGAATCGAGTGACTGTTTCATGATTTGGTCTACCTCACTCAGATAGGCCGCAAACGAAAGCCCAGGCTTTAATAACGCAAGTATCGCTTTATGTGCAGTTTCTACAGCGGCATGCACCGCCCGCTGACGATCCGTGGGCGTGCCCACTGCATAGGTACGGGTGATATCGGCGGCGTACCCATCTACCATGGCGCCCGCATCAATCAATACTAATCCATTTTCTGGCAGCTCCTGAGTATTGGCTACGTAATGCAAGGTACACGCATTCAATTCACTTGCCACGATTGTTTCATAGGCTTGGCCATCAGTACCAGCCGTTCTGAAGCCATGCAGTATATCTGCTTCAATCTCATATTCATACCGATAGCGACCTTCACGAAGCCCTTTTTGCACATTCTTGAAGGAGGCAACGCTAGCGGCTATTGCCTGTTCAGTTGCACGTATGGCCACAGGGTCTTTCAAGGCCATCTGCTTTTTTATCTCCGGCCAGCACGAATCTATGGTTTTGAACATGCGTCCAAGTTGCCGTCGTAATCGTGCCTGCGCCGGATTAAGTGCAAACGAGTAATACGCACGATGCGGGTCGGTACCAAGGGTCAGTACTCTATTAGATTGTACCGCTGCTTGCTTCAAGAGTATGATCGCCTGCTTCCAGCTAATCACCTGCTCGATTCCTGACCATGCTCGAGCCTCTTCGTGCGAGAGTCCACCGTCAAAAAGCTGTTGCGTTTTTGTGAGTACTGGTGCAATCAGATATTCATTATCACCGAGTGACAGGTACCGCCACCCCGGCTCAGTAATACCCGTCATCCATAAAAAGGCCGATTGTTGACGAAAAGGAGCTGCCATATCAGCGCTGAGCTGGACCGCATCATAGGCGGTAAGGACTATCGGTGCAGTCGAGTGGCCTCGAATACGCTGGCGCCGCTTCGTAAGGGCGATTGAATCTATCATGATTTCAGTATACCCGAATCGCTTACGCACCGTGGAGGGTACGGTAAATAATATCTGCCTTTTTTTGGCCTACCGCAGTAGCGAGGGCTGCCGCGTCTGCACTCGCCACGCCGCGGAGGCTGCCAAACGTCCGAATGAGCTGTTTACGTGTTGCTGGTCCAATACCCGGTATCTCCTCGAGGCTACTGGCGGTTTGTTTCGTTCGTTTTAAGACGGTATGGTAACTCACCGCAAAACGGTGCGATTCATCACGGATCCGTTGAAATAGTTTGGTTACGTGAGAATACGTTGCCAAACCCGTATATGACCCGCGAAGGTTTTTCGAGTGACCCGATGCGTTCATTTGTCCGGCATGAAGGTTAAGCACATAGTACTCACCCGAGCGCTCCACGGTAACACCGGGTGCACTGCGTTCACCACTGCGAAATGCTTCTATTGTTTCAAGTGATACATTCGAACGGGTCGAATGGATAATCACCTCTTCCTCTCGTTTCGCGATACTAATTATAGGTACGGTTACTTGCTGAGTTTCAAGTGCTTGCAGTGCCGCATCAAGCTGCCCCTTTCCACCATCAATCAAAATAAGGTCGGGCATTCCCCAGGCTTTGACATTTTTTTCACTAAAGCGACGCGTTAACACTTCATTCATGTTGGCATAATCGTCATTTCGTTCAATACGAGTTTTAAATTTGCGATAATTACTGCGGTCGCTCACTCCATTCGTAAATACCACCATACTTGCGACAACATTGACGCCACCCATATGGCTAATGTCATAGCCCTCAATCCGCGCAGGTACCTTCTTCAATTGGAAGAGTTCGACCAAATCACCGAGCGCCTTGTCTTTACTGATATCAAGGAATTCTTTGTCGCCAAACATAATACGTTGCTGCAGTGCCCGCAGGTCATTCAGTTTATTTCGATACAGCGCCGCTGCCTCAAAATCGTGCAGTTTCGCTGCCATATGCATTTGTTTTTCAATATCTCGAATAATTGCCTTACGACCGCCTTCGAAATAACGAATCAGCTGACGAAGTGTGGCTTTATACTCGTCGGAACTCACGCCTTTTTTTGGACTCAACCCAATATGCATATCAAGATCGGGCCGCGCCCCTTCTTTTGGTGGTTTTGTATAGTACGGAAATACTTTTCGCAGGTACCTAAGCGCCTTTTTGATAGCGACCCCATTATAGTAAGGACCAAAATAAACCGCCCCGTCATCAACCGGGTTACGCGTAAACGACACGGTCGGCCAGGTGCTTTTCATATCAATACGCACAAAGGTTTGCGATTTATCATCACGAAGTAAAATGTTAAAGCGTGGCATATAGCGCTTCACCATCTCGGATTCAAGAAAAAGCGCGTCAATTTCACTCTCCGTTTCCACCCAATCAGTGTCATGAATTTCTTCCACCAATGCGCGGGTTTTTACGTCCATATCCCGTGTACTTTGAAAGTACTGACGCACACGGTTCTTCAAAACTGCCGCCTTACCAACGTAAATAATTTCGCCGTCTTTTGACTTGTGAAAATAGACGCCCGGAGAGCGTGGTAGTGTTTTTAACTTAGCTTCTAACTGCGCATTCATCTATGTTCTAGTATAGCCTTTTCCATACAATTGCCGCCACCCATACGAGTAGCGGCAATTGTATAGTACGTGATGTCTATTTTTCGAATAGTTTTTGGGCTCGAAAGGCAAAGGCAATCGCCAATGATCCGTACAGCACCGCGTACAGCCCGATAACCCATACCACTGCAACACCAGCCGAAACGGGGTTGAGCAGGACAATACCTCCTGCAAGCACACCGATCGCGCCAGCAATAATCCGGAATACCTTCGTGTCGCTTGATTGCTCGCGATCGAATAATCCAGCAATTAGATCAATCAGTCCACGAACTAAGAACGTCAGTCCAATAAAAATGACAAATAGCTTTGCAGCATCTTCCGGATTACGAAGTACGTACACCGCAATACCTACGGCGAGCAGACTGAAAAGTAACTCGAGCCACCACAGGTTATTAACGCCAATTGATGCCAGACTCACAATCAAGCCGACAATACCCCAGACAAGTACGAAGACTCCAAAGAATAGTAATAGTAGTGCGACAGTTAATCCTGGCCAGAACAGTGCCAGAATTCCAAAGAGCACTGCGAGTACACCGCTGGCGATCCCCAGCCCCCACAGTTCCCTTTGCAGTAATGTTACTTTATTTTTTGCCATATATACACTCCTTTACGGTTTGTACTTACAGTATACTCCTGATCCTCAGGAAAGTATCCACGCATAATATTACGCGGTAGCAAGTTGAGCTTGGCGCTCTCGACACACTTCAGTGTGATACAGCAAATCAGGGTTCGACGTACAGTTCTTACATATCAACACAAGTTCATTACAATTGGCAAAGGCGCAGTTCTCAAAGTTACTGGTTTTACCACCACAATGGGTGCACTCGCCGATAGTTTTGGCGTGGTCGGAAAAATCAACGGTCATACGGTTATCGAATACACGCAGTGAACCTTCCCACAACCCATCATCACCATAGGCTTCGCCGTATTTCACAATTCCACCATCAATTTGATAGACATCTTTAAAGCCACGCTTCTTCATCATGGCCGAAATAACTTCACAGCGAATCCCACCAGTACAGTACGTTACTACTTTCTTGTCTTTGATATCGTCGTACTTGTCGCTTTCAAGTTCAGCAATAAAATCACGCGATGTGTTGGTATTTGGAACAACCGCATTTTTAAATTTACCGATTTTTGCCTCGTGCGCGTTACGGCCATCGAAGAACACCACGTCATCACCATACTGCTCGATTAATTCGTGCACCTGTCGCGGCTTCAAGTGCGTGCCACCGCCAACAACACCATTTTCGTCCACTTCAAATTCTTCATCACTATTCTGAAAGCCTACGAGTTCGCGGCGGTGTTTCACACTCATACGAGGAAAATCTTCACGTGTACCATCACTCCACTTAAAGACAATGTCTTTAAAACCTGGGTACTGTTTTGTGGCTTTAATATAGGCTTTAAGATCGTCTATCTCGCCGCCAACTGTCCCGTTTATTCCTTGCGCACTCACAAGAATACGCCCTCGTAGGGTAAGGCTGTCTGTCAACGTTTTTTGCCATAGCTTAACGGCTTCGGGGTCGCTGATAGGAGTGAATTTGTAGTACAGAAGAATTTTTTGCATCGATACATAGTATACCCTGTTTTACCTCTGTTGTCTATTAAGCGCATAAAGGCGTATACTGTAAGTATGTCCTACAAAAGTAGCCCACGAGTTACAGAATATATCGATCAGTACACTGGCACCATACACGAGCGGCTGACACTCCTGAGAGAAACCATTCAAGCGGTATTTCCACATACAATCGAAGATATTAGCTACGGCATGCCCGCCTATCGCCCCGCACCCAATAAGCGAGGTATCGTCTATTTCGCATACGCCAAAGATCATATTGGAATATATGGAATAATTGAGCCAACAAATAATTCGAACATGGCCGCTACGTTGGCACCGTTTCGGACAGGTAAGGGTACGTTACAATTTGCTCATACCCAACCATTTCCTATTGAAGCCATTCGGGATATCTTGAAGTATTACAAAGCTCGCATTAAATAGCACATCTTTACAAAAGCTACTGCGACTCTTACAATGAAACACACTATGACCTGCGGGTCCTCTATTCGCACCACGTTCGGACGGCCGAACATATGGCGAACAAACGCTACTAATTATTTTCCTCTATAAGGAAGGACCCTACGTGCATGAAGAAAAAACAAGAAGACTCAGTTAAGATTGCTGTTACATTGCGGCTTTTCTGGGACGCAATTCGAAACCATAAAAAGTACTTCATACCGGCGATGCTGCTCCAACCGCTCGCGATCTTTTCAACAGGGTATGCCGGCATGCTTATCATTTCAATGGTTGTAAATCGCCTTACCACTGAAACAATTCCGGCCGATCAACTCTGGAATGTATTCTGGCCGTACGTGCTTGTATTCGTGATTATTGTCGGCCTCGGAGAGCTTGTCATCTGGCGCGTAGTCATGTTCTTGCAGTGGACGATGAATGACAAAGTAGTCTATGATCTTAACCGAAAAGTATTTGACGCGCTCTCCGAACAATCGATGGAATTCCATACCAACCGCTTTGGCGGCTCGCTTGTGTCCCAGGCGAATAAATTCACGGGGGCTTTTGCCCGCTTAGCTGACCTGTATCTTTTCAACATTGCCCCAATGATATATGCCTTCCTTTTTACTTTTATCATCCTTATTCCAGTACTGCCCTGGTTCGCACTGGCGCTCGCGGTGTTTGCCGTTGTCTTCATGAGTATTGCCTGGTTTAGCTTTAAATCAATCCGCGACTTGAATGTCCACGAGGCCGAAACCCACAATAAAGTCAGTGGTCAAATCGCCGATAGTATTACTAATATATTGGCCGTCAAAAGCTTCAGCCGTGAACGCCACGAAAAAAAGCGGTTTGATGATTTTGCCAGCGACGCTCGTGAAGCTGGTTTTGCGATTCGAACAGCCGTCGTCGTTCGTGACTTCTGGTTTGGGCTTATTATTACGCTCATTATGACATCCGCTTTCATAACCCTTGTTTTTGGGAATGCCTGGTTTGGCGTCGCAATTGGTACGCTCTTACTTGCCGTTACGTACAGTATTCAAATACTTGGAACGCTCTGGGGATTCAACGGAATGCTCCGCCAGCTCAACCGTATTTTTGGTGATGCCCGCGAGATGAGTCTTATACTCACCGCACCACAAACCGTCACCGATGCGCCAGATGCCGAAACGATGACAGCTACGAAGGGTGCTATTACCATTAAGAACATGACATTTCGACATGCCGATGCCCGCAAAGATGACACTATATTCAAAAATTTCAATCTCACTATTACACCTGGTGAGCGTGTTGGTCTCGTAGGACATTCCGGTTCAGGGAAGACCACCTTAACCAAGTTAATTCTACGGTTTGCGGATATTCAAAAAGGTTCTATTACCATTGATGGTCAGTCAATTTCAGCCGTGTCGCAGCAAAGCTTGCGCGAAACCATTGCTTATGTACCACAAGAACCAATGCTGTTTCACCGCTCACTGAAAGATAACATCAAGTATGGTAGGCCGAATGCGAGCGATGAAGAAGTTATCGAGGCGGCTGAAAAAGCGAACGCCCTTGGGTTTATCAAAAAACTTCCTGAAGGGTTTGAAACGCTCGTCGGCGAACGTGGCGTCAAGCTTTCTGGAGGCCAACGACAGCGTATTGCAATCGCTCGAGCCATCTTAAAGGATGCCCCGTTGCTTATTTTGGACGAGGCTACCAGCGCACTTGATAGCGAAAGTGAAAAGCTCATTCAAGATGCATTGCAGAAATTGATGAAAGGTCGCACGAGCATTGTGATCGCACACCGCCTCTCAACCATCGCCAAACTCGATCGTATTATTGTTATGGACGATGGTACGATTACCGAAGATGGTACTCACGAAGCCCTGATTGCGAAAAAAGGCACCTATGCCA
>JBIIRX010000067.1:0-4266 GCA_044341315.1 Saccharimonadales bacterium (SeqCode) | reverse complement strand
TCAAGTACCCCATTATGCACGCGGGAAACAATTGTAATAACGTTAATCTTGAAAAGGCGATTCAGTTGCGGATCGCTAGTATGGTATACATCAGCGACGTAGGCTTGCCCCGTTTTCGAAAGTGTATAGCCATTTGAAACTTTATCGATAATTCCTTTAGAGACAAGTGCCTTTAAATGATAATTAAAAAGATCATTAGGTGTGTCATTGGGGCTAAGATCTCGATAGCGCAAAGACCCGGCGTTTTTCAACTTAGATATGATGTGATTTTGCGTATCAGGAAGATTCATGTGGTTAGTATACTTCTGTTAAAGAAAAAATCGAACCATAAGCTAAGAGAATAATTAGCACTCTTGACATCAGAGTGCTAATTATTTATACTCGAAATAGTTGGCAATCTCACCCAGAGAGTGCTAAAATAAGACTATTACAGAATGATAATTAAATAGGAGTGTATCTATGGGTAAAATCATCGGAATCGACCTTGGAACAACCAACAGCGCCATGGCGTACATGGTAGCAGGTAAACCTGAGGTTATTGCAAATGCTGAAGGTAACCGCACCACGCCAAGCGTGGTAGCAATTAATAAGTCAGGCGAGCGCCTGGTTGGGCAAGTGGCGCAGCGTCAGCGCGTGACCAACGCTAAAAACACTATTTATGGTGTGAAGCGTTTAATTGGTCGCAAATTTAAAGACAATGAGGTGCAAAAAGACCTCGACATTATGCCGTACGAGATTGTGAAAAAGGGCGGCGATGGTGTTGCTGTAAAGATGGGCGACAAAGACTACAGCCCTGAGGAAGTGTCAGCCATGATTCTTTCGAAGCTGAAGGCTGATGCTGAGGCCTTTCTTGGTGAAAAAGTCACTGAAGCCGTTATTACGGTTCCTGCGTACTTCGATGACTCGCAGCGTCAGGCAACCAAAGATGCGGGTAAAATTGCCGGACTTGAAGTGAAGCGTATTATTAACGAACCAACTGCAGCTGCCCTCGCCTATGGCCTCGAAAGCAAAAAAGACGAAAAGATTGCGGTCTTCGACCTTGGTGGGGGTACCTTTGACGTATCCGTTCTCGAACTCGGTGATGGCGTCTTTGAAGTAAAAAGCACCAATGGTGATACCCACCTTGGTGGCGAAGACTTTGACAACCGCATTGTGAACTACTTCCTTGATGTATTTAAGAAAGAAAGCGGTATCGACCTAAAGGGCGACAACGCAGCTATGCAGCGCCTCAAGGATGAAGCTGAAAAGGCTAAGAAAGAACTTTCAACCACTAACGAATACGAAGTAAACCTTCCATTCATTACTGCCGACGCTGACGGTCCTAAGCACTTTGAAACAAAACTGACCCGCGCAAAACTTGAAGAGCTTGTAAAAGACCTCATTGATGGCGTTGCCGGTCCTGTCGAGAAAGCCCTCAAAGACGCTGGTCTGAAGGCAAGTGAAATTGACGAAGTAGTGCTTGTTGGTGGTATGACCCGTATGCCAGCGGTCGTTGAAAAAGTAAAAGCCATCTTTGGTAAAGAACCACTTAAGGGCGTCAACCCTGATGAAGTTGTGGCGATTGGTGCAGCAATTCAAGGTGGTGTACTCGCTGGTGATGTTAAGGATGTGCTTCTGCTCGACGTAACGCCACTAAGCCTCGGCATCGAAACAATGGGTGGTGTATCTACCAAGCTTATTGAGCGAAACACGACCATTCCAACCTCTAAGAGTGAAACCTTTAGTACCGCCGCTGACAATCAGCCACAAGTAGAGATTCACGTCCTCCAAGGTGAGCGTGAAATGGCATCTGATAACAAGAGTCTTGGCCGCTTCGTCCTCGATGGCATCGCGCCGGCACCTCGCGGTGTTCCACAAATTGAAGTGACCTTTAACCTCGATGCGAACGGTATCCTTAACGTCACTGCCAAAGACAAGGGAACCGGTAAAGAGCAGTCTATTACCATCCAGGACAGCGGTAACCTTTCAAAGGAAGATATTGAAAAGGCTGCGAAAGAAGCTGAAGAGCACGCTGAAGAAGACAAGAAGAAGCGTGAAGCAGTTGATACGCGTAACCAGCTTGAGAATGCGATCTACCAAGCAGAGAAAATGCCTGACGAAGAGCAATTCAAAGACAAGATCTCTGATGAAGATAAGAAGGTTATTGCCGACGCAGTAGAGGAAGCGAAAAAACACAAGGACGCTACCGACAAAGATGAGCTTGAAGCTGCACTGAAAGCCTTGAACGATGCAATCATGCCAATCGGCGCAAAGTTGTACGAGCAAGCTGCCAAGGAAGCTCCAGCTGAAGACGGTGAAGCTCCTGAAGACACTAAGTCTGATGACGCCGTTGAAGGTGAAGTTGTCGACGACAAAAAGAAGTAAACACTCGCCCTACCTATCCAAACAGCCGACTCTTGTCGGCTGTTTTTGGTATACTAAGAAGATAAGTAAAGGAGTTGTACTATGTCAAACGCTACGCATATTCCATCACCAACCACAGCGATTGCTGCACTCGTGCTTGGTAGTATTGCGGTCGTCGGATCATTCGTCTGGCCAATTGCATTCATACTTGCGGTCATTGCCATTATTCTTGGAGTGCGATTTCTGGTACGAGAGAAATCAGATCAATCGAATCGTAAGCGAGCTAAAGCCGGTGTTATTTTAGGAGCTATCGCAATTCTGCTGACTATTGTTTGGGTAATTGTAACTTTCGTCGCACTGCCAGCAGCCACTGTTGGTACACGAGACAAAGCACGTATTAATGACCTGGGAAAAATTGAAGAACAAATTGAAGCCTATCGCCAACAGCATCAGCGCCAGCTTCCTACAGTAGAAAATCTCTCGACGAACAACCTTGTGAATGTGAAAGAGATTACCGACAATGGAGAGCCATCAAATTCAACCGTTGTGTACTCGTTGAATACAAGTTGTCGTGGTACTACTTTGAAAAACGGATACGCACTCCGAATTGTCCTCGAGGAAACCGGCGAGACATACTGCCGCGGCTATTAGTGAGTAGATGGTTCGGGCAAGGCTAAAAATAACGCCGCCCACACCATCCCTGGATCTGCTTTATAAAAAGGTGCTTTGTACCAACTCACGTCATCGTTAATAAGTTCAGGGTAGGTACCAGATGTTTCGATGAGCTCAGCAAAACGTGCATATTGAGCCGCGTATTCAGGGCGGTCGTAGCGTTTTAGGATATGCAGATAGAACGTAGCGTGCCACGTCCACAGCGAATCACCGGTATAATTTGGCATTGACCATGGACCCATACCAAACCGAAAACGTAGAGGTGTGGTGGGTTTTTCGCTGTACCTCAGTGGGTATGGGTGGTTAAGTTTTGCCTCGTTAATATAGTCAAGGGTTGCCTCGGCGAGATGCCGATCCTCGACGATATGTAAAAAGAAAGGCATCAACGCGCTATCGGAGCTGTAATTTTGACTAGCGCGATCGGCACGGAAATAGTTTCCCGTCCAGTACTCACGAAGGAGAATGTCACAGTAGGTCGACGGCGTAAACGGAAAGGCCTGCATACCAAGCAGCTCCGTACAGCGAGCCAAGCGACCTACCAGCGAAATGGCGTAGGCGCTCCGTTGATAGTAGACGGCATCACGCATTTCAGCAAAACGCACATCACGCTTTATATCACCATTTTCATCGAGGAATGTATCAACGTAGCGACTTACCTCATGGCTCAGAAATGCCAACTCTTTTGCATTTAAATGATACTGGCTGACAACAATCGAATGGAGCAGCCAGGGAAGCGCGTCAATACTTGGTAAACCTGGAGCGTTAAAGACGTTGCCATTTTTATCAATGCATAATTTCACACGTCCTACTTTTCGATAGTGTCGCAAGGCCCAGCGGAGTGTATGATGTACGTGCGTTGTCTGGTTAAGGTGAACGAGTGCTTCAGCTACCGTTCCGAAGTCTCGCATCCAAAAGAAGTTAAAATGTCCCAAACTTGTGCGGTAAAAGTCTCCCACCCATAATCTATCAAGAACGGCTTGGCTAATGGCGCGAGCATTCCCGGGGAAACGTTCGACTGTTCCGAAATAACGGTTGTATAGTTCACGGTACTCTGCGCGGAGTGTACCAAAGATAGCTCCAAAGGCACGAAATAACGGTTTCATTGAGGTAAGTGTAGCATAAGCAGTATAAAAATAGCTACGTTCACCTTTAGCACTCTAGACATTTGAGTGCTAGTATCCTATACTATTAACAGATATGAGCAAGCGTGATTACTATGAAGTATTAGGCGTTTCGAAGAATGCTTCGGAC
>JBIIRX010000012.1:0-15835 GCA_044341315.1 Saccharimonadales bacterium (SeqCode) | reverse complement strand
GATTATTGCCTGGGACGCGCGAGGCCATGGAGCATCAAAGCCGATCTCGAGCGATTTCACAATTACAGACTTAGCCCAGGATGCAGTGGCGATACTTGAAAGCCTAGAAGTTCCGTCTGCAACACTTGTTGGACAGTCACACGGCAGTATGATCGCCCAAGAAGTATACAGGCTGCGACCCGAAAAGGTGGATGCGATTGTATCCATTGGCGGTACGCCTATTATGCTGCCGTATACCAAGCTTGACGTTTTGACACTCAATTATTCAACACTGGTTATTAAACTGTGGCCCTACAATCACTTTATCAAACTTGTTGCACGCAAAACCGCAGCCACAAAACGTGTCCGTGACTATTCGTTGAAGATTTTAGAGAAAAGCTCCCGAAAAGACATGCTGCGCATATGGGGGAGCGTTGCAGACGCCCTCACCGTACACGGTATTAAAGACATGCATATCACGGTGCCACTCCTTATTACGTACGGCGAGCATGACCACACCGGCCAGGTGCAGAAGAATAACCAGCGCTGGAAGCATTACGAACCTACTGCAGAGTTTGTCATTATTCCTGAAGCGGGACACAACGCTAATCAAGATAATCCGGCGTATTTCAACACACTGCTGCTCTCGTTTCTCGCAACTGTGTACGGCGATAAATAAATTACCTGATAAAATATTCCTATGGATAGCCCAGAAAACCTAAGCGTATCTACTCCTCCAGAAATGCTTCCCACCAGTATTACGTTAGAGCAGTTCCTCTTTGTGTTGTTGAAGTGCGAAGTACCACTCGACCACTATGGTGTTGGAAATGCCAAAACGGTTGAGCAGCTTTTGTCTGAAGTAAGCCAAGGTGAGTCTGTGCTTACAATTGATCAGCACAATAGGCTTAAACGCATCGTGAACGTCGTAGGTGTCGATGTACTCTACGAAACACCGGAAGGTGAGGTGTATGTACTCAAAGAAAATCGTCAAGAGTTTAAAGATGGTCGAGTGCGACGTAGAAACGTAGCATCGTCGCTTGGAGAGAAAATGAAGCCACTCGAGTCACCTGACCAAGCGGCGAAGCGAGCCCTGTGGGAGGAATTGGGTATCCAAACCTCGGAAGCACTCTATGAAATCGGACATACTAAAAAAACATCATTCTCCGAGACATATCCCGGCATAGAAAGTACGTATACACTGAATGCGTTTGTCGCTAAAATACCCGAAAATGAGTTCGATCCCAAAGGCTATGTTGAATACCAGGGTGATAAAACGAATTACTATAGATGGGAACTGCTCGAAACTAAAAACTAACGTATTGCATCGTATGTATTTATACGGCGAAGCGTTAAAATATGACTATGAACACCCATTCAATACCAGCCATTGAAGACTATCTTTCAACCCGCCGAGCCTTCCAGCCGGACATTAGTCCATCCGGCAAGAAGATACTATATCTTTCCAACGAGAATGACGATACTCCGCAAATTTATCTAAAAAACCTTGAAGATTCGACGGTAAAGCAACTCACAAAAGACGCTGATGCGATTTTATTTGCCTGGTTTAGCCCCGTGGATGATTCGCTGATTATCTTTAGTAAAGCAGTTGGAGGAAACGAGCAGTTTCAATTGTATCTTTTACAGAGCGAAACTGGTAAAGTTGAAGATCTGACACACAATGAAGCTGCACGGTACGGCTTTGGAGGCTGGACACGAGACGGGAAAAGACTGCTTTTCTCATCAACCGAGCGCAATGGGATAGATTACGACGCATACATTTTAAACCTTGAGACAAAAGAATCGCAGTGTATATATACGCTAGGCGGATGGTCGTACGGCATGGGGTTCTCACCGAGCGGACGGTATGCGCTTATAGGTCAGTCACCCTCAAACGTCACTACGAATATATACGTCATTGATACAAAAAACGCGACAGAACCACAGCAAATACTTTCAGTTGATGAGCCGGCTCGATATTTTGCACCACGGTGGCTCAATGACGAGAGTGGCTTTTTTCTTATAAGCAACCGCGATAAGAATTTTAATAGTATTTTCTTCTATAGCCTAGGGGATGACACTCTGCAGGAAGTTTTGAGCCTTGATTGGGATGTTGAGAACATACAACTTAATCGTCAGAACGATGCAATGACTATTACAGTAAATGAGGATGGGCATACATCCACCTATCTTTACAGTGTTAATGGCAGCGTGCTTACTCGTGACGATACTGCTGAATTTTCAACTGGTGAAACATACGGCATTCAGTGGTCTAATGACGGAAGTAGCCTAGTATATGTTCGTGAAGACTACGACTCTCCTCCAAATATATGGATGTGGGATCGAAAAACAAATACTCATAAGTGCTTAACAGCTATTACTTCTCTGGTCGATAAGACGAGTTTTGTAAAACCAGAGCTGATTCATTACGAGTCGTTTGATGGATTACGTATTCCGGCATTTGTGTATACTCCCAAGAACGTACAGGGGGCTGCACCTGCAATCGTGAGGATTCATGGTGGGCCAGAAGATCAGTACAAAGCAGGGTTCGTTGCGTTAACACAATTTTTTGTAGCACAGGGATATGTCGTCGTTGCACCAAATGTACGTGGCTCGTCTGGCTACGGCAAGACGTATGTAAGCCTTGATGACAAACGCAAGCGTCTTGACTCAGTCGAAGACCTTCGTGCGTTGCATGACTGGGCGAAAACGCAACAAAAAATAGATGAGGACAGAATAGCCCTTATGGGCGGCTCGTATGGTGGCTATATGGTGCTGGCAGGCTTGGCGTTTCAACCTGAACTATGGGCTACAGGTGTTGATATTGTAGGTATTGCTAACTTTGTTACATTTCTTCAAAATACCGCTCCGTATCGCCGAAAGCTTCGCGAGGCCGAATATGGATCACTTGAAGAGGACTATGATTTTCTCGTAAAGGTCTCTCCAATTAATAAAATTGATCAAGTAAAAGCGCCTTTATTAGTAATTCATGGAGAGAATGATCCACGGGTACCGTTAAGTGAAGCAGAGCAAGTACGTGATTCATTGCAAGAAAGTGGCGTTGCGGCGGAGCTTATCGTCTATGGTGATGAGGGGCATGGAATTGCTAAACTTAAAAACCAGCTTGATCTTTACCCAAAAGTGAGCGCATTCTTAGCGAAGAATCTTGGGGTGTAACGATGACTGCCGATATTCATAAGAAACACAAAGTTCGGATCTATATACTACTGATAGGATTACCCTTGTGCTGTATTACTATTCCGCTATTCATCACGAGTAAATTCAATATTTTTCCGCAATTAGTTGAGCGGCAAGTAGGGACTAAGGAGAAAGTACTTTTCCCAGAAATGGATAATAAAACCCTTAGCGACAAACAACAGTCCATTGTGACTATTCTTAAAAAAGAGTATGAACTGAATCCCGACGGCAAAAAGTATTCTGAAGGTGTCGACGAGCCGTGGTGTGCTGATTTTGTGAGCTGGACGATGCGAGAAGCGGGTTTACCACTCAGCAATCCAAACTCCGGTTCGTGGCGAATCCCTGGAACATACACTTTAAGAGAATATTATGAATCAATCGGTACATTTCGATCGGGGGAATCAAACTATTCGCCAAAAATTGGTGATATCGTTCTATATGATAATCCGAGTACATTCGGCCAGCATACAAATTTTGTATTAAATAATGACAATGGTCTTATTACCACTATTGGCGGGAATGAGCCTGGCGGCATACGTATTACGACACATCGGGCAAGCGACGACCCAGGGCTTGTGGGTTACGGACTATTGAAAGAATGAAGCTAGAAGACCTCAGGAAAAGTTTGCTCAAAAGCTGGTCAGCGGAAACAAGTAGCAGTGCATCATGGACAAGTAAAAATTCTGCCGAGGGTCAATGTGCCGTCACCGCACTAATAGTACAGGACTATTTAGGCGGAGATATACTTAAAACCTATGCACTTACTTCAACCGGCAGAATATCTCATTACTATAATAGTATCAATGGCGTGGAAATAGATCTTACTAAAGATCAGTTTAATGCAAATACTCAATTCGAAGGTGAGATAACGGCAGTAGCTGGGCATGCATCACTCCGTGAGTATTGTTTGTCCTTTAAAGATACACGTATCCGCTACCAGTTGCTACGATCGAGAATAACGAATGATAACGCCACCTAGAGTACGTCTTTAAGCGTACAGCCTTTTTTCGCATAGCCATTACGAACATCCGGATTTCGATTGATATACTCGTTCAGCCCAGTGCCTGCTTCCGCACATTGCTTCATAATTTCAACATGTTGTGCTCCTGGGGTCATGGAGTTGTAGCTATAAAATGGCTCTTCTCCAGAATCAAATTCAATAACGATATACGCATCTTCTATCAAATAATTTTTTATACCTGAATCTCGTCCAATGTTTGCGTAGGGTTGCATGGGCTCTCCTTATTACTGTAAGGAGTATTGTAGCCAGCAAATGTTAAATAACTATTAACTATTGAGGGATATTTCGTTATGCCTTCATTTATTCGCTACAATAGGAAGAGATGAAGGTTATAAAAGTTTCCATTCAAGACGAACACACACTTATGCTTCAAGAAGCGGGCGAGAAGGGTGACGTTATTGACCTGCGATCCCTCCACGAAACCGATATCGATAAAACATCAATTGAAAGTGTCGTGCGTTCAATTAAAAAAGACAAATTTGATGAAGAACTCGCCAAAGCACTCGATGCAAAAGCGCGTGAATATGAGCTGTCTTTGCAACTGAAAGAAAAAGAATTAGCCGATGTGGCTAAAACGGGCCTCAGTGACAAGGATACCGTCATTGCCGAATTAAAGGGGCTTGTTTCTGCCGCTGCAACCGAAAAAGAACTGGCCGTAACCAAAGCAGTCAGTGCGGTTGAAAAAGAACGCGACGAATTAAAGGTGAAACTTTCAAACGAAGAGCTTGATAAGCAGCGCATTGAAGCATCGCTTAAAGACAAATACGAAACCCAGATCAAAGACCGGGATGATGCAATTGAACGACTCAAGGACATGAAGGCGAAATTATCAGTGAAGCTTGTTGGCGAAAACCTCGAGCAGCACTGTGAAAACGAATTTAATAGCGTTCGTGCTGGCCAATTCCCGTTTGCCTACTTTGAAAAAGATAATGAAGCTATTAAAGACGACGATGAAACCAAGGGAACAAAAGGTGACTATGCCTACCGTGATTACGAGTCTAAAGGCGGGGCGGAGATCGTCTCGATTATGTTTGAAATGAAGGATGAGCAAGACGTCTCTTCTAACAAACGTACCATTGAAAGCCACCTTGATAAGCTTGATAAAGATCGCCGCAAGAAAGGGCTAGAGTACGCCATCCTCGTGACGCTCCTTGAAGCCGATAACGAACTCTATAACCGTGGCATTGTTGACCTATCTTACAAATACGACAAAATGTTTGTCATTCGCCCGCAGTTCTTCTTGCCAATGATTTCGCTGCTAAAAAATGCTGGCCTGAAGTCGGCTGATGACAAGCGACAACTTGCGGTGGCAAAGAATAGTAACATTGATATTGAGAACTTCGTCGATAATATGGAAACCTGGAAGACGGGATGGTCAGCGAGCATGCGCAATGCCGCTAAGAAGCACGCGGAAGCTATCGAGCAGGTGAATAAGGCCATTAAAGACCTTGAGAAAGTACGCGACGCACTGACTATGTCCGACAAACACCTGCTTACAGCCGAGAACAAAATGGATGACCTGACGATTAAGCGACTTACAAAAAATTCTCCATCAGTTGCGGATCGATTTAAAGAACTCGAAAAAAGCTAAGTGTAAAATACCGCCATCAGCGGCGGTATTTTAGTGGGACTACGACCTCTATCGTCCACTCGATACCATATTTGTCTCTGAACATGCCGAAATAGCTGCCCCATGGGCTTATGTCCATAGGCATTTCAACAGCACCTCCGGCCGATAAGCCGGTGAAGAGGGCGTCGGCCTCTTCTCGACTATCGACGTGGACAGCAATTTTTGACCTATTCTCATTCTCGTTTACTGTCCCAAGTACCGAGGGGACGTCATTAGCGATCAGTATCGTTGAACCAATAGGGAGGCTTATTCGAAGTATTTTGTTGGCTTCTTCATCCGAAACAGGAAAGTCCTCGCTGGCGATATCCTTAAATCGTACAATGGGGCCGAATTCGCCACCAAAAATGGATTGATAAAACGTAAACGCTTCTTCTGCGTTTCCGTTGAAATTAATATACGGCTGTATAGTGACCATAACGTGTCCTCGCTTGTTAGGTATGTGCTGCTATTCTACCAGACCCACGCTCGATTTTTGCATAGTGCGTTTCTTCATATACTATGGGGAGTATGCCGTACCATATCTCAGTCGTCATCCCTGCGTTTAATGAAGCAGCGATGCTTCCGTACTGCCTTGAAGCGTTACAGAACCAGTCACGCCTGGCCGACGCTATTTATGTAGTTGATAACAATTCGACGGATGAGACAAAGAAGATTGCCGAACGCTTTGGTGTTATCGTCATCCCGGAACCATTACAAGGAATATGCGCCGCAACTTACCGTGGGCTCGAGACAGCGGTAAAGCACGAAGGATTGATACTTCGCTGCGATGCCGATTGTCGTCCTCAGGAAAACTGGATCGAACAAGTTGAACAGCTATATCAAAACCACCCTGGCATACATGTGGTCACCGGCCCTGGCGTCGCCTATGATGTCAGCCGATTGAAAGCAAACATAATCGACAAGCTCTATATGAAGCCGTATTTCTTTTTCGTTCGATTTGCCGTTGGATACACACCCTTGTTTGGTTCTAACTTTGCAATCACTGCAAGCGCGTGGGAAAAAGCTCACCATGGAACGCACCTGCTAACGCATCAGAATATTCATGATGATATTGATATTAGTTATCACGTGAAGGGCACGATCATGTACGATAATTCCCTGGCAATGCCTATTTCTGCACGACCATTCAAGTCTAAACGATTATTGGTAAAACGTTATATAGCAGGGTTTCGTACTATTTTCATTCACTGGCCTAAACAGGCACCATGGAAAAGATATAATAATAAAAATTAATAAATAATTATATATTTATACTTATTTATTTACAAAAACTCAATAAAATGATATTGTTTTCTAATGTGCCGCTATTGGCGCACGTCGTACTCTTAATTTTTTACTCAGCAAATCGAATAGGAGTCATATGGATCTGTCTATTCTGCTGTGGATTTCACTAATCGTAGCGCTGGGAGCGCTATTATTTGTGTCAAGTGCACGGCTGTACGGATATTTTCGATCGCAACACGTTCTCAAGTGGGGTCAGCAAAAGGCCTCGCCACGTTTCAAACCCATCTATGACCACAAAGAAGTCGCCATCCTCATCGCATGTTATCGCGGTTCAGGCACCATCGGTGCTACCGTCGAAGCGGCACTGAAGACGGGCTGCGACGTCTATGTAGTCGACGACGGGTCAAAACAGCGTAAGGCGAGTGACCCTGACATCATGCCCCATGACCAGACAGCAGAAACGGCTCGTGCCGCAGGTGCATTCGTCTTCGAGCTACCCACCAATGGCGGCAAACCGAAAGCGCTCTTCGACGCATATTATGGTCTCGCGCTCAACAAGCGATACCGGGCTGTTGCTATCCTTGACGACGATGTCACGATCAAACGGAACTTCATCAAGCGCAGCTTGAAGATGATGACGGATGAAGTGGCGATAGCTGTCGGGAAGAATATCACCTGGATCCCATTCGAGCACCGCTGGAACATGTGGCTTGCGAAGCGCGCGTTTTCCTACTGGAACTACCAGTTGGTCATCCGGAATCTGCAAAGTATTTTCGGAGTGATGAACTGTATTTCTGGAAGTAATTCCGTTTATAGAACTGAACTTCTCGACCAAGTGCTGGTCGAGAAGACACCGTATATCGTCGACGACACCTTCTGGGTACTTGAGACCCAGCGCCGGAATCTTGGCAGAATCGTCTACGTGCCAAAAGCACACGCGCTTCTTCAGGATCCAACGAACTTCAAAGACTGGTACAAGCAGAACCTACGGTGGATGTGGGGAACGTTCCAGGGCGTTATCGGCCACAAGGTTGGCCGACGCGCAACAAAGTTTGATGTAGCATACATGCTGCTCATCTTCCAATGGATTATCTACGTCTTGAGTGCACCTGTTGCGGTTGTTGTTATGACAATTGCGGCGGTTGTCGCTCCATGGATGTTGCTGGTGTATATGGCGGGGTATGGTGTTTGGGTGATCGCCGCAGCGATTCAGCTGCGTAATTGGCGACTCCCTCTCTTCATCCCCTCCATCATCGTCAGCGACTTCATCTATCGTTGGGTGTTTGTACACGCCTTCATCAAGGCATGTAAAACTCCGACGGTAGAAAACTGCGTGTGGGATTCGCCCACGCGTATTCAACGAGCTGCCTAGGAGGCACAACATGTCCGCAGATCAAGAACTCGCCGCAACGGGCGGTGCCAGCGTCGCTGGCGCCGGAATTCTCGGAATCGGCCTGCTTATCGCAGGCGGTATCGCCTGGTGGAAGAAGATCGCCATGAAGTCGGCCGGCAAGCGCTCCGGCAAGTAACCGACGCCTGTGGGGCGGCGGAGTTATACTCTTGCCGCCCCACATCCGATCAAACGCGAAAGGATTTCATGAAAAACGTAGTGTTGGTTACTGGAGGCGCCGGTTTCATCGGCTCGCACCTCATCCCTCGGCTTCTCGAAGACGGGAATGAGGTGGTTTGCCTCGACAACTTCTTCACCGGACAGCAACGCAACATCGAGCAGTTCGGTTCAAGTTCGCACTTTCATCTCGTCGAGCAAGACGTTATGGATCCGATCCAGCTTCATCGTGTCGATCAGATCTACAACTTGGCGTGTCCGGCCTCGCCGCAGCACTACCAGTTCGATCCGATCATGACCAGGAAGACCAACTTCCTTGGTGCTCTGAATGTGCTCGAACTGGCACGGCGTACGGGCGCACGCGTTCTGCAAGCCTCGACCAGTGAGGTCTACGGTGATCCGCTGGTGGATCCTCAGCCCGAGGATTATCGCGGCAACGTCAGCATCACGGGCATCCGCTCGTGCTACGACGTTGGCAAGATGGATGCCGAGGGACTGTTCTTCGACTACCAACGTGAGTTCAACACCGATGTCCGCATCATCCGCATCTTCAACACCTACGGGCCGAAGATGCGACACGATGATGGTCGCGTGGTGTCGAACTTCATCGTTCAGGCACTTCAGAACCAGGATCTGTCCATCTACGGCCACGGCCAACAGACGCGCAGCTTCCAGTACGTCGACGATCTGATCGAAGGCATGCTCCGGATGATGCGCCAGACGATCGTACAGGGTCCCATTAACTTGGGAAATCCGGTCGAGTTCACCATTGCGGAACTCGCTCGGCTCGTCCTCGAGTTGGTTCCCGAAAGCAGCAGCCGACTCGTCCAGATGAGCCTGCCGCAGGATGACCCGCAACAGCGTCGTCCGGATGTGACTCTCGCGCGGGAATATCTCAGCTGGAAAGCCGAAGTTCCCCTGCGCACCGGTTTGTGCCGCACGATCGACTACTTCAGAGAGCTCATCTCAGAG
Organism: Saccharimonadales bacterium (SeqCode); assembly: GCA_044341315.1. Classification (GTDB taxonomy): domain Bacteria; phylum Patescibacteriota; class Saccharimonadia; order Saccharimonadales; family Saccharimonadaceae; genus Microsaccharimonas. The sequence goes on along the minus strand of JBIIRX010000012.1, from coordinate 6,247 downwards.
GTTTCGTCGGAAGACGCTGACAAGATGGTCGTGGGCTGAGGAGTGACCGGGTATCGGATTAAGTTCCGATACCCGGTCACTAAGTTGTATGTACGCCCCGCTGATGCGGGGCTTTTTATTTCAACAAAGTATACTAAGAGGATGAACATTGTTAAGACATGCGGCTCTCCTCCTAAATAAATACTGTTTACCTTGAGGCCAAGTTTATACTCCAGTGGATGAAGCCGCTTGAGGCCATTGAGTATGTAGCGCGGTCTATAGCAATTGCGGAAAAAATTTCAATTGAAAGTGACACCGAGCAAGGTCAATTATTTAATCTTATGACAACGCATGCGCTGTTGAAGTAATACGTATACGTATAAGTCTGCTACGATAGAGAGCATGAAACAGCTATCACTCAACCAATTCAATCAACTGCTTACTGGCAATGCTGTAAAACCACGGCTGAAGCAAGAGCTTCGTTTAGTGACGAGCAACGAGCGTCTTCATAAACTCCTAGAACAGCTTGTACGTGTCTTAAAGGCTCAGCCGATAGAGATGAGCGTACAGTAATGGCTAAGAAAAACACTCAATACAAACGATATGAAGACTACGTCAAACCGAACGAGCGTACACCGTGGTATAACAATTTATTATTTGCCTTTGAGCTCACCAGTGCACTGTGGGCAATAGGAACATTCCTACGACAGCTGTGCAAGAAGAAGCGTTAAGAATACAAGCTTGAAACTCGCATCAAGAGGAGCGTGAATATCACAATTGCAACAATAAATAGCACTATGTAATGCTTGTATACGAAGCGGTGCAGAGCTGGGTATGCCATCCAGAACACGATATAGAAGAAACCATACCGTCCCACCCTAAGAACGATCGCTAGGATGAGGAATAAAATTATATTGAAGCCGTACTCGGGTGCTACTGCGAGGAAAACCTTATAGGGAACCCCTGAAAAAGGCTGATTAATAAGCCCCCAGATTCCCATATCCGTAAACCACTCCTGCGCTCGCGTAAACATCCCCTCATAGACAAACGGGAAGTGGAGCATCGTATCGCGAGAGAAATGCAACGATAAGGCGATAACGCTGCCGACAATAGTTCCGTAAATGTCGTATAAAAGTAAGTTGGCTTTATGCCGAACCTTCATAAATATGATGAGTAGGAGTAAGAACTCAGGGATAACAAACCAGATAACCGCTTCGGCCGCAGCCCATACTAATACAAGCCAGTTAAGATACTTGCTGTCGAAGAACCGATCCATAAATTGGACGATACCGGGCTTGTTCTTCAGAATGCTGTGGCGGTTTTGCCAAAAAAATAAAAGAAGGAATGGCGCGAAGAACAGGAGGATACTTCCTCCAACGATTAATGTATTAGCTACGATAGACGATGCACTATACATGCGTCAGAATCGAATGCGTTAAACACACGTGTTATACGCCGCACATTCCCTGGAATAGCATAGCTAATCCATTGAACAAGAACGATAGAGGCACTATTACAATGAGAAGAATTCCGATAAGCCGTATATACCACTTACTTATAGATGCGCCCATAATCCCCGCAACAAATAAAAGTAAATGAGTAAATGGCATCAAATAAAATGACACTGAAGAAAAATTCGCTGAGCAATTACCTTTAGAATGATACTCAAAAGGCCACACTAAATTGCCTATAATCAATATTGCAGTTAATAGCCCACCTAGAGCAAGTAATACATAAAAAGCTCGTGTAAGGTGGGTCATGTTCTGACTTTTCTTCGACTGAACATTCGCTTTCTCTATCAGCTCGTTATACTGATCTTTAGAAACCCATGCTCCCTGTGACGTCTGAGACCCATTTGTTCCAAAGGCGACAGGAGTAGTAAATTGCGGTTGGGTGGCGTTTTGTTCTGGCTGCGGTTGCGGTGCCGGAATTTGTGCGGGCACATCGTTGTCCGGTGTTTGAGAAGGAGCATCATTATTCATGTCATCATTCTAAGCAAACCGTAAGCTAAATGCAACTCATACTTTGTTTTCTTGCTATAATGAACGCAATGTATACGCTTTTACTCCTTGCGCTATTTAGTTATCTAGCAGGATCCATACCATTCGCAAAGCTTATCGGACTGCTTAACGGCGTTGATATTCAAAAGCGCGGCAGCGGGAATATTGGTTTTGCAAACACCTTACGCGTACTTGGCTGGAAAGCTGCTATACCTGTGCTGGTACTTGATACAGCGAAAGGATTTATCCCTACTTATATGACATTTGGGCTGTTTGGGGCTGAAATGGCATTTTGTTTTGGATTACTTGCAGTGCTTGGGCATATCGCACCGGTGTGGTTGCATTTTAAAGGAGGGAAGGGTGTTGCGACAAGCCTTGGGGTTGTACTAGCGGTGACGCCACTGGTTGGACTTGTTGGCTTTAGTGTCTATGTACTTTGCTGTAGTATATTCCGGAAATCGAGCACCGCTTCCATCATTGCAGGCTGTAGTGTGTTGTTTGTAGGAGTCGTTACCAATCCTACGTATTGGTGGGCGTATGCCATACTGTTATTAATTGCAGCATTCATGCTTCGTAAAAACCTGGCGGGAAAGGTGATCTATCATGAGTAGTGATATTATAATTCGATTAGGCGTATTGCTTCTTAGTTTACTTATAGTCGGCACACTTCTATGCTTGCCACTTTTTAAAGGGAATTTTAAAAAACTCATTGCGTCTTCGTTGTTTACCAAAATAGTATGGTGGATTCCGATCTGGGGTGTACTTGCTATCATTCTATATAGTGGGGTTGCGGCGGCAATGTCGGTAGCCGTGCTCGTAGCGCTTCTCGCTAGTAAAGAATTTATTATAAATAAAGCTTTCAAAAAACCGATTGCAATAGGGTACATTACTTTCTTCTTACTTTGTTGGAGCAGCCTGGGGTTCTGGTTTATCGCACTACCACAGGGCTATGCGCTTCTCGCAGCAGTTGCAACGGTTTCCGTGCTATCAGATGTATGTGCGTTCTTCCTAGGAAATTACGCAAGTAAGCATCCGCTACCCAGCTTTATTAATCGCAATAAGTCATGGGAAGGTGTTGTTGGCCAAATCGTCGGAGCCGCATTGGGTGGGCTACTATCGTGGTGGGTACTACAAGTGCCACTCAGCATAGGTCTCGTCCTTGTGATCGGTATTGCCAGTGCTGTGGGCGATATTATCAATAGTATCGCTAAGCGAAGTCTCGGTATTAAGGATTGGGGACGAACAATCCCCGGTCATGGTGGTGTGTTGGATCGTTTCTCAAGCCTCTCAGTCGCGCTCGCGGCAAGCCTGTTTCTGCTTACTTTATAGCCCCAGCCCCTACACGAGCCCTAAACATGAGCGTATAATGGATAGGTAATATAAGGAGTACCTATGAATATTTCCGATATCAAAGCCCGACAAATTCTCGATAGTCGTGGCAATCCAACCGTCGAAGCTGACGTAACGCTTGAGGATGGCTCCTTTGGTCGCGCTGCGGTACCTTCTGGGGCGAGCACCGGTTCGCATGAAGCAATCGAACTTCGCGATGGAGATGCCGCGTATGGTGGCAAAGGGGTGACGAAAGCCGTTGCCTATGTGAATGGAGAGATTCGTGATGCGCTGCTTGGCCATAATGCGTTCGATCAGACCACAATTGATCGCATCATGATTGAGCTCGACGGTACAACGAATAAAGGACGCTTCGGGGCGAATGCCATTTTGGCGGTCTCGCTGGCTGTTGCGAAAGCAGCTGCGGCTGCGAAACAGCTCCCGCTTTACCAATATGTAGCCGACCTTTCCGGCACAACTGAGTTGAGCCTGCCACTTCCTATGATGAATATCATCAACGGCGGTAAACACGCATCCGGCAGTACTGATATTCAAGAGTTCATGATTATGCCAGTTGGCGCACAAAGTTTCAGTCACTGTATTCAAATTGGTGCCGAAATTTTTCACGCGCTTGGTAAAGTACTGCACGCTAAAGGCTACGGTACGACCGTGGGAGATGAAGGCGGCTACGCGCCAGCGGTAAAAAACGGTAACGCTGAAGCATTGGAACTGATTAGTGAAGCCGTTGCAAAAGCCGGCTACACACTTGGCGAAGATGTCGTGCTGGCCCTTGACGTTGCGAGTAGCGAACTACTACAAGATGGTGTCTACGTACTTGCAACTGAAGGTAAAAATCTTTCAAGCACTGAGATGACTGCATTCTACAAAGACCTTGCTGCGCGCTTCCCAATTCGTTCTATCGAAGATGGGCTTGCTGAAGATGACTGGGATGGCTGGAAGACCCTTACGGCTGAACTGGGTGACAGTATGCAACTGGTTGGCGACGACCTGCTTGTTACGAACACCGAGTTCTTGAATAAAGGAATTGAGCAAAACGCCGCAAACTCTATTTTGGTGAAGGTAAACCAAATTGGCTCACTTACTGAAACAATCGCTGCAGTAAAGATGGCGCACGCAGCTGGATGGACAGCGGTTATGTCACACCGTTCCGGTGAAACCGAGGACACAACCATCGCTCACCTGGCCGTCGGGCTGAATACTGGTCAAATTAAAACCGGTAGCTTGTCACGCACCGATCGAGTTGCGAAATACAACGAACTCCTTCGTATTGAAGAAGCGCTTGGTGATGCTGCGGTATTCGCGGGTCGCTCAGCGCTGAAAAAGGCTACACAATAATGGCCTATCTTGTATTAGTTCGGCACGGACAGTCTGAGTGGAATGCTCTCGGGCTATGGACGGGGCAAGAGGACGTATCGCTTACAGAGCAGGGTCGAGCCGAAGCACGTAAAGCAGCCGAAGCACTGCGCCATATTCCACTCGATAAAGCCCATACCTCCTCACTTTCGAGGGCGCAACAAACGCTTGAGGAAATCAAAAGCGCACTTGAGCACACCACGCTTGAAACAATGCATCACGCAGCATTAAATGAGCGTCATTACGGTGACTACCAGGCAAAGAACAAGTGGGATATTAAAGACGAAATCGGAGAAGACGATTTCAATAAACTTCGTCGTACCTGGGATCATCCAGTACCGAATGGCGAAACGCTGAAAGATGTACACGCTCGTGTATTGCCATACTTTGAAGCGCATATATTGACTGATTTACGTGAAGGGAAAAATATTATTGTGGCGGCACATGGTAACTCGCTTCGTGCGCTCATGAAACATCTTGATGAAGTTTCTGACGAGGCGGTGCATGAGCTTGAGATTGGTACCGGCCAGGTGATAGCCTATCAAATCAACGAAGATGGTGAAGTTGTTGAAAAACATATTCTTAATGAAGGTGGTAAAGCCTAAACTTGAGTACACCATGACGGTGAGCTTAAAAAATTCTTACAGCTTCATTTAAGTTTCTGGTGGCATAGTAGCAATAGAGCATGGCTCACATAGCAACGTAACGAGAGGAGACGCATGGATATTTCAACAGCAATCACACTGCTGACAGTCAACCTGATCGTTGTATCAGTTGTGATTGTACTGCTTCTTGTTGTGGTCATTGTGCTTATCGTAAAGCTCAATAAGATTGCCCACAGTGTCCAGCAAACGACCGCAAATATAGCCACAGCAACCGAATGGTTTTCACCAGTAAAGCTGTTTGGTGAAGTAGCAAAATTATTCAAAAAACGATAGGAGGAGAATAGTTATGAATAAAACACTTGGAGTACTCGTAGCGGCAGCCGGTGGATTTTTAGCAGGTATTTTGCTTGCCCCAAAGAGTGGGAAAGAAACTCGTCAAGAATGGAAAGAAAAGTCAAAGCACTACAAGGGTAAAGCAGAGGAAGGGCTCGATGAAGCTAAAAAGGGTGCCCGTCTACTCAAAGATGAAATTAACGAAGGTGCAAAGTCGGTAAAAGATATCGCGCAAGATGCAGGCGCAAATGCCAGCCGAGCCGCTGATCGTTTGAAGACGGAAGTGTCGCAGCGAGCCAGTATTATTAAAGACGAAGTCGAATCTACTGCGAAAAATGTTCGCGAACGCGTAAAGTAGTTTATGCAAAAACCAATTTCAGCCCGCGTACGCGCAAAACGGTCTCGACCCGTGCACAACGCGGCTGATTTTGATTTAGCTATTCTTGATGATGATTCCGACTTGTTTCGGTGGTTTTTATTATGCTATCTGTTGGGAAAGCCGATTCAATCAACCGTAGCCGTTCGAACTTGGCAAGTGTTCATAGATCGAAAGCTTGACCTGCCCTGGACAATCGCTGAAATGCCTGATCGCTCTTTAGTGAGTGTATTCCATAATGGCGGCTACAC
>JBIIRX010000065.1:0-4786 GCA_044341315.1 Saccharimonadales bacterium (SeqCode) | reverse complement strand
CTTGCATCGTTGGTAAGCTGGGAAAGTATTACCGGATTTGTGCTTTCGGGCGGAACAGCAGTTGGTGCAGGTGCGATTGGACTCGTTGGGATTGCCGGAAGTGCGACCGCTGCTGTATTTTTACTTCTTCCAGCGCTTGTTGGTTTATTGGTAGGTATCCTTGTAGTCCTGCTGATTCTCGCGGCGCGCCAAGCATTAATTGTGATTCTTGCAATCATCGCGCCACTCGCGATTGTCGCGTACCTCCTACCAAACACCGAAAAGTGGTTTGGCAAATGGCGCGACCTGCTCATGACCATGCTTATCTTCTTCCCTGCTTTTGCGGTAGTATTTGGCGGTTCTCAACTGGCAGGTGCAATCATTATTCAGAACGCCGACTCGATCAATATGCTCATTTTGGGTATGATCGTGCAAGTTGCGCCACTGGTTATTACTCCACTCCTCCTGAAGCTCAGTGGTTCGGTACTTGGCGGTATTGCACGGCTTGTTAACGACCCTAACCGAGGTATTATTGATCGTACTCGTAAATGGTCTGGCGAACGTGCCAACTGGCAAGTCGACCGCAAAAAAGCAAACCTCGATCGACGCGGTAATCCACGGCTTGACGCAAACGGACAGCCAAAGAAAATGCGACCCGGGGTTGCCCGTACGGCACGCTATTTCGATCAACGTAGTCGTCGCCTCAAGGATCGTGTAGCTAATGCTGAGTCTGCCCTGCAAACAGGCTATGAGGAAAGTAAGCGCCACACCGCCTATGACCGCAACGGTAACCTTAAATACGACATGTCTCAACAGAAGGCCTACTTTGAGGCAAGGAAAGAAGCGACGCATAGCCACCACGCCGCACATGTCGACGATGCTCGTCGTACCCAAGGGTCACTACTGTACGGCGTTTCTATGAACGCTGAAACGCAAAAAGAAAAGGCAGAAGCATCAAAGAACGCAACCGCAGCGTACTACAACAACATCCGAACCGATAGTACTTTTGCGAGCAGGGTTGGCGGTAGTGCATTGAACACAAGTAGCTACAACCTTGAGGTTTCAAAGAAGCGTCTTGAAACAAGCGAGAGCCTTAAAGCCGCATTCTATGAAACAGAGAGCGCAACTGCTGGAACTGTTATGAACCAGGTCGCGGTACGTGCTCAGTCAAGCAAAGAACATTTGGAAACCGCTCAATCACAGCTACAGGCGTACTTTGATAGGCAGCGTGCTACAGTAGGAAGCGAACTTAATACGAGCACAGTTCGTCTTGAGGAGAGTAAGTCGATTGCGGAACGCGCGAAAGCAGAACTTACTGAATATGTCAGTAACGAGCGCTCCACTATTGGAACTACCCTCCATAACGAGACAATTCTTATGGAAAAAGCGAAACAAGCACAACAAATTTCCGAAACGAAGCTTACGCGTATTGTTGAAGAATACAAAGCCGGTGGTGCTAAGAATGACGCAGGTGAAACACTTATTAATGGTCAAGTTGTTGACGTCGCACGTGCGACAGTGGTTGAAGAAATGCTTACAAATACTGTTGATATGGCCGCAGAGACCCAAGGGAATCAAGCAGCAAAGAATGTTCAAACTCGTCGCATCGCCGAAGCGTTTACTGAGACCTATGTGGATGCTGACGGGAAGAAGGTCGCCACTCAACGCGCTACTGACCTTACAACTATTGCCGGTAGTGTCGACCCAGATGGTATAACTCGTGCCCAGGCATCAATGACCGCTACCCTCTCGAAGCTTCAGCAGCAATCACTTGATGATAATAAGGTCCTGATTCAATATGAGGCCCGTCAAGACCCACGGGGAATTAAAGCAGTTGATCTTGCCAAGGAACTGATTACGATGGCTTCAAGCAACGACCCTGCCGAACGTGCCAAGGTGAGCCAAACACAGCTTGAGGCGGCGTTTGAAATGCGTATTGATGATGGTCAGACCCTCGACTTCGAAGATGCACGTGAAAATATGAACATCGATCAATCTATGCTTGACCGTGTTATTGAGCGTAACCGTGGCGCATTTAAGGGTAAAGGTGGATTCCACATTCAACAAGACCTCGGCCTCAGTCTTCAACGGTACTACGAGAAATTTGATGCTGGCGACCTAGAGTATTACGACCTTGAATCACATAGCATGCAACCAGTAACAGACCGATCTCAAGTTGAAGAGGTATTTAAGACCGATATGAAGCGAGCGCGCCTCAATACCTTTGGTGCCGCTAATGCGGATGGCTTGGGTGGTATCAAGTTCGGCACATTTGAAAACACAGCTAAGAACCTTACTGACCTATTGAGCGTTATGGATACGACAGGTACAGGAAAGCAAGCCGAGGCAGATCAACGATCTATCCGTGGTATGCACGGAGCGCTGCGGAATGCATTGAGCGACTCAAGTATTCGCGCCTCAATGAACGACCGTAAGGAAGAGGCGGTTATGATGGAGCGAATCCTCTCCGAACGGCTGGGAATGCCACCACTTGATCCATCAGTTTATAATGATGGCGTACAAGATATACCAGATCCAGACAATCCAGCACCAACCTCAATTGATCCTGAAGAAGGTAGCCCGAGCGAAGCAAGCAATGACAGCTAGACTTCTATGTGAACGGCTTTTTCAACCGACCACTGTGCAACCTTAGTTCGCCTCAACTGGCTACAATACGCCCCAACCCCAAGCGCAGCTCCAATATCCTCAGCTAACGTCCGAATATACGTCCCACTACTCACACGGACTCGAATCCGAATATCAGGATAGGTGTAGTCTATCAGCTCAAGTGAATAGATCGTGATGTGTCGTTCCGGCATTTCCACAACTTCGCCTTTTCGAGCTAAATCATAGGCTCGACGACCATTAATCTTAATGGCGCTGTACATCGGTGGCCGTTGGGAAATTTCGCCAACGAATGTGCTCAACACAGTTTCTACTGCTTCGCGGCTCGGTATAGTTGACGAAACATTAGTCAGTTCTCCTTCCGGATCTCCCGTTGTACTGGTTTGCCCCAAACGGATCGTCGCTTCATATACTTTATCGAGTTTTGAATACTGCATCGCATTGCGGCATTCTTTGCCGGTGACAATAATCATGAGGCCGGTGGCGAATGGGTCGAGCGTGCCGGTATGCCCTACCTTGGCCTTTTTACCAAGCTGCTCGGATAGTTTTCGACGAATGCGAGCCACCACGCCAAAACTGGTAATACCAGCTGGCTTATCAACCAATAGAACATCGTCTTCCTTCATGAACACCAGTATACCCTACTGTTGGCCAGGGATTTGGAACTGGCCAGGGTTTGGTGCAGCCGGTGGCGTGTTCGGCGTCGCTGGGGGCACCTGAGGCGGCAGTGGTGGTTGTACAGGCAACTCAGGAGGAACTGCTGGAGCTGGCTCTTCAAATGCATAGGCCGACCCGGGTGCAGGAGTACTATTCGTCGTTTCGTAGTCAAGACCAAGCGCTGGCAGTGGCTCAGCGACCGGAGCTGCGTCATTGGTGAGGATATCACCTAAGATGTGCGGCTGCTGGGCCGGCTGTGATGCCTCTGGGAACGGAACGGCTGGTGGGACAACTTCGGTCAACCCTTGGGAGAAGTCTGGCACCGGTGGAGGCAACGGTAAGCCGTAATAGGCAGGGGTTGAAGCTGGCTCAATTGGCTCTTCAGAAATTGGTTCGATAGTTCGCTCCTCTGAAGTAGCGCCAGCTGGGGCGGGTGCGGGCTCGCCTATGTGCGCGTGGTCTAAAATGGTTTTATTCTGATCATCTTCAAGCGCACGGCGGGTTGCCTCTTCCGCCTCATCGGCGGTCGCGTTCAGCACGCCACCAAAGGTTGGCTCCTCGCGCGGGTCTTCTTCAAGGCGTGGCGTTGGTGCTGCCTCAGAAATAGTCTGTGTTTCAACGACAGGCAGTTCCTGTGGGCTTTCTAGCGTATTGCGACCGGTCGCACTATTGAATACGTCTGTTTCGCGCTCTTCAGCATGCTGGAGCGCTTCTTCCTGAATTGCTTCAATCTCATCTTTGATTTTTTCTTTTGATGCTTCTTCGCCACGAACGCGCTCATCAAGGTCAGCAAGGGTTTCAGGCTCGTGAGCAATACTGAGGCGGGTTGGATCTTGTGGCTGTTGCTCTGGAGTTTCAACCTCGGTTGTATCGTCAGATGCTGACTGATCTTCCGGTGGCTCATCGTTGTCGTTCGACTCATCGTTCTTCTCAGGTTCATCATAGGCATTGGATACTTCAATTGAACGTGCGTGTTGAATTTCGTTTGCAATCAGCTGCTGGTCGGCACCGGCCACCATTAAGCTAGCGGCGACTGTCATTACCTTTGAAGAAGTGTGTTCGTTACTGAAGCGATCAGTTTGTGCCACGATACCCGTAAGAAGCGCAGTTGCGATTGGCGCGTCGATGAGCGTCTTCTTCTTGTCTTCTTTTAATGCTTCGGCCAATCCGGCGACCATTTCACTGACGCTACTCGCGCTGTCCTCATGCCAGTCAACACCACCGAGTGAGCTGGTCTGCTCGCCTGCGGTAATGGTTACAATTGCGGCATCGTGTAAGATTTGGCCGTGGTTTTCGAGCGCTTTGTCGAGGTGCGCTTGATCACTCACACCTAGAGCGATGACCAGTTCAACGTTATAGTCCCCTTGGCTAAACTCGAGGTCGTCTTGATCGATGGTCGTTTTGTACGGAGTAATAAAAATCTTTACCGCGTCACCTTCAACCTTGTAGCGAAGGTGGTCAGCTTTTTCTTTGTTCAGCGCAATAATAAAGTCACGCAAGCTGTCAGTCGTGTCATCAAAAGTTT
>JBIIRX010000064.1:0-5022 GCA_044341315.1 Saccharimonadales bacterium (SeqCode) | reverse complement strand
ATCCGGCAACAAGTATGGACGATGAGAATAGGTTCTTTATCCTTGAGCTGGTAAAGAGCATCATTGATAACCGGAATTTTCAGTCGTTCGTGCTTACTCACTCATGGCGCGATTACTGCGACCTGTGCTATGGAAAGTACGAGGAAGCCAACGTTAAAAAGTTTGAAATTACTAAGGTGAGCGGCCAGAGTGACATTGAGCTTTCACGCAGCATCACCATGCCCTACAGAAAGTTATACAAAGAAATCTATGAGTTTTCACAGAAATCAGCAGATCAACTAACTCCTGATGAAGCGCTGCATATGCCCAATACCATGCGCCGCGTGCTTGAGGAGTACATACGCTTTAACTTTGGGATAGCACTTGCAACACAAAGCAGCTATAACGAAATTGCAGTTGCCCTATTTGAAACTGACGTAATCAACATTAGTGCTAATAATGAAGCTAAGCTCAAGAAATTACTTTCTGTTTGTAATGTTCTTTCGCACGGTACGCCACCTACGAGAAGTATCGCTGAAATTCATACAAGCTCTCGATTTCTCATGAACCGCATTAAGGATATAAACACCTACCATCACAATGAAATGAAGCAATAAGTGCTTTTTATGCGTAACTCCGTAAACGGCTTTAGCCGTTTGGGGAGTTGGCTGTTTTTCTGAAAGAAAAATAGCTTTGCAGCTTTGTCGGGCCGTAGAGCATTTGCATAATAAATAGTTGAAATATACCCCAGAGGGGTATATTATAGACGTATGATAGCCGAGATTAAGAAACAAGCAATAAATCGTTCACATAGGATTGAGGGGCAATTCAAAGCGCTAGAAAGGGCTATAGACAACGAGGTGTATTGTATGGACATCTTGACACAAAGCCTAGCAATTCAGAAATCACTCGCTTCGCTCAACAAGCTCATTCTAGAAAACCACCTGCGTACTCACATGGCTCACTCGCTGGGATCGCACGACCCTGCCGAGCAAGATAAAGCTATCGAAGAAATGATGAAATTGTATGAGCTAAACAACATTCGGGGGAAATAAATGGATCACTCGCAGCACAATCACCAGCACCATAACCACGAGCATAACGCTGACGCTGCGCAGTATGCCTGTCCGATGCACCTCGATGTGACGTCAGACAAGCCTGGCATGTGTCCAAAGTGCCACATGGCGCTCGAAAAAGTAAAACAAAAGCCAGAGCAACACGGACACGATCACGACAAACACGCTGGGCATAGTCCCATTATGTTCAAGCAAAAGTTTTGGTTGAGCTTGCTACTGACTATACCGACCCTCGTTTTTTCGCATACGGTACAAAGCTGGTTCGGGCTGAATTTCATGTTTACCGGCAGCGAGTATATTCCGGCCGTGTTCGGTACGATTATTTTCCTCTATGGTGGGTTGGTGTTCCTCAAGAGTGCTAGAGGGGAGCTAGCGGCGCGCCAGCCGGGTATGATGACACTTATCTCGATGGCAATATCTGTGGCGTTCGTCTATAGCCTGCTTGTCACATTCAAAGTAGTTAGCGGTATGGACTTCTGGTGGGAGTTAGCGACATTAGTGACGATCATGCTGCTCGGCCACTGGCTTGAAATGGCGTCTGTCCAAAATGCGCAAGGAGCGCTCAATGAACTTGCTAAACTATTGCCTGACGAAGCAGAGCTAATCGACGGTGACACAACGAAAAAAGTCTTGATTAGTGAACTGAAAGTCGGTGACTTGCTGCTGATTCGTCCAGGCGCACAAGTGCCGGTTGATGGTGTGGTCGTCAAAGGCTCGTCCGAAGTCAATGAGTCTATGCTGACTGGCGAATCAAAGCCGGTAGCAAAGAAGCCCGATAGCGAAGTTATCGGCGGTACGATCAACACCAGTGGCGCACTCACCATTAAAGCCACAAAAGTCGGTAATGATACAGCACTCGCCGGTATTATGAAACTCGTCGAAGAAGCGCAGACCAGTAAATCAAATACGCAAATACTGGCCGACAAAGCCGCATTTTATCTCACTTTTATTGCCCTTGGCGCAGCGCTAATCACATGGATTGCGTGGTGGATTGCAGGCGCGTCAGCCGGATTTATCTTAGAACGTATTGTAACAGTGCTAGTAATCGCCTGTCCGCACGCCCTCGGCCTCGCTGTACCACTCGTGACGGCTATATCAACTACTTTGGCCGCCAAAAACGGTCTGCTTGTCCGGCAGCGCATGGCACTCGAAGCAGCGCGAAATATCGACGTAGTATTGTTTGACAAAACCGGCACACTCACCAAGGGTGAGCAAGGTGTCGTTGATATTGTCGCCAAAGACAAAACTCACATGTTGAGTCTTGCCGCTGCCCTTGAGCGCGAATCAGAACACCCGATTGCGAAAGCTATTTTCCAGTATGCACGCGGTCAAAATGTGCCGGAAATTCACACCACTGACTTTTCGGCACTTTCTGGCCGTGGTGTACGAGCGAGAGTCAATGGCAAGTCCGTCTATATCGGTGGGCCGCGAATCCTAGAGGAGCTTGCCGCGAGACTTGATACTTCTCTCAAAGAGGCAGCCAAAAAAGCCTCTGACGATGGCAAAACGGTCGTATATGTTATTGAGAGCAGAAATGTCTTAGGCGCGATCATGCTGGCTGATGTTATACGTGAAGAGTCAAAGGAAGCCGTGGCTACGCTGCACCGTATGGGCAAGCGCGTCGCTATGCTGACTGGCGACAGTAAGGGGGTGGCTGCATGGGTCGCTAAGGAGCTTGGTATCAAAGAATACTTTGCCGAAGTGCTACCAGAAAATAAGGCTGAAACCGTCAAGAAGCTGCAAACAGACGGCAGCCGCGTAGCGATGGTTGGTGACGGCGTAAATGACGCTCCTGCTCTAACTCAAGCAGATATTGGTATTGCGATTGGCGCTGGTACTGATGTTGCTATTGAATCAGCCGGTATCGTACTGGCAAGCAGTGACCCGCGCGGGGTTGCTAAAATCGTCACGCTCTCGAAAAAGACGTATAGCAAAATGGTACAGAACCTTGCGTGGGCAACCGGTTACAACGCCCTCGCAATTCCGCTTGCGGCAGGTGTGACATCAGCACTCGGCTTTGTATTGTCACCAGCGTTTGGCGCGGTACTGATGTCGCTATCGACCATCGTTGTTGCTATAAACGCGCAGTTTTTACGAAAAGTACGGTTGTAAAGGAGGGATTATGCACGACCATCACGATCACGAACATCATCACCATCATCACGGCGATGCGCCAGCCGTTGACCCAGCGACGCTCGACGATACGCAGGCGATTTGTCCAGTGACAGGCGATGTCGTCGTCAAAGCCGAGGCAGAGGCGCTTGGGCATATCCGCACACACAACGGCCAAACCTATTACTTCTGTTGCGCCACTTGCGTACAACTATTCGATAAAAACCCTGAAAAATACACCCATCAGACCCACGACACCGACACTCTGACGCTCGAAAGTAAAGAAAATCTGGTAGATAATGTCTGGTCATTTCGTTTCACAGCCCATACACCGACTACATGGACACCCGGCCAATTTATTCGTGTCGAGTTACCACACGACAACCCTGACGACGAGGGGACAAAACGGTGGTTTACTATTTCATCAACGCCCCATGATGGCTATATTCAGATTACAACTCGCGTTACCGATACAACTTTCAAACAAGCACTTTCCGCCCTGCCAGTTGGCGGTACGATCAACCTTGTCGAACAGCCGGACGGTGATTTTGTCTGGCAAGAGAGCGATAAGCCGCTGGTATTCGTAGCTGGTGGTATCGGTATTACGCCGTTTTACAGCATGCTCAAGGCGAGAGGTCATAGCGGTCAATCAGTATTAGCTACACTTATCTACAATGGCCGAACAGATGAACTGCCATTCAAGGCAGAGTTTGACGAGGCTAGCAAGCGACACCCTGAATTTCATGTCCATTACGTCATCGGTGAACAACTTACCGTCAATAAGCTCACACGGATCGTACCCGAATTAGCTCTGTCCGAGGTCTATGTTTCCGGCCCTGAGCCGATGGTAGAAGCTCTTGGTGAGCAATTACGCGCAAGTGGTATATCCGATCAAAACCTACACGAAGACTTCTTTCCGCATTATAATAAGGACACGTATTAAATTATTAGATACCCTATGCAGATAGTAAGCTCAATAACCAATAAAGTCATGCATGTAGCCCGCAAGGGTGTATCGCGTATGTTTATTGTGCTTATGGGTACGCTCTTTTATGGTGCGCTGGCAACCAGTCACGTTGCGGCTGCGCAGCCTATGCACAGTATGCACGGTATGGACCATGGTGTACGCAGTACCACCTGTATAACGCTGTGTACCTCCACGACACCCCAAAATGAATCGCCGACCTTTGAAGATGACGATGAAGATAAGCAGAAACCCGACGTATCGTTTCAACCTGATCAAGCACAGGTAATTTTAGCGCTATCGTATCGACATACTGAAATAGCTCGAACTGCCACAGACTTTGAGCCACCGCCAGGTTTGCCCGCGTATATTCTGTTATCGGTATTCCGGCCGTAGGATTTAGCTGTTTTTCAATAAAACAACTAATTCTTTAGGAGTATCTATGAATAATAAGAAACTATTTACTATTATTGCTGTCGTGCTTGTGCTGGCAGTAGGTGGCGCTGCGCTCTATTACGGCCTGCGTGGTAATACTGATAAGTCAAATACCTCTGATATGTCTGGTATGGACATGGGCAACTCATCAAGTAGTGATTCACTAGTCGATACCAATAGCAGCACCTACAAGCAGTACGCAGCGATGACTGGCGAGGAGTATGATCGAAACTTTATCGCTAACATGATTGCGCACCACGAGGGCGCTGTCACCATGGCGCAGCTTGCGCTCACCAACGCCAAACATCAGGAACTCAAGGACATGGCAAACGACATTATCTCTGCCCAAAACGGAGAAATTAGTCAAATGAAGTCATGGCAACAAGCATGGGGCTACCCATCATCAAGTAGCGACAATATGATGGATCACTCGGCTATGGGTATGATGGACGAAAT